>JAICGJ010000035.1 GCA_025923195.1 Chryseolinea sp. | reverse complement strand
TACGCAGAGTCCTTGCTAAAAAGTATTCTGCGACCTCTGCGGGTATTACCTTTGCGGTCTCTGCGCTTTTTTGCATTTTGGTCGTGCCTTAGTTCTGAGTTGCATGTCCGATAAGGAAGCACACAAGAAAATCAAAATACTATCACGTTTTGGAGTATTGTTAGTCACAACGTTATCTTTGACAACGTAATAGAATGTCCCCTGAAATAAAAATCAATCTACATCCTGTCAATCTCATTATTATTTCAGGCATCCTTCAGAGTGTTATACTGGCAGGACTACTAATCTTCTCCAGAAAGGGCAACAAACCCGCTAATGTTCTCATCGGATTATTCGTATTTATTTGCAGCCTGCATTTTTCATGGAGCTTGATCATCGACACTAACCTTGCAGACATCATCAAGCCAGTTTTCTGGTTTCCTTATTCATATTTACTCGCAATAGGACCATTGCTTTATTTTTACACGAAAAAACTGACAGACCCCAATTTCAAAATTGATGTCAGCTGCCTAAGTCATTTTCTGCCAGCTACCGCTGAAGTGTTGATGCAATGTTTTTTCATCTGGGAAAGTATCCAAACCGATGTTGTGCATTATAGCATAGAGGGGTTTTTGTCGTTCCGGATTGTTGAATTAACAGCTGCGGCCACTTCCATTTTTATATATGGAAAACAATCTTTGTCACTTATCAGAACCCATGAAACGTGGCTTGTTGAAAATTATTCCAACCCAAGGGACGTTACGCTCAGCTGGCTATTCAAACTGATTACGTATTTAAGGGTACTATGGATTTTCTGGTTCGCCTTTGAACTGTCGTTCTTCCTCTTTTTGCAATTTCAAATGCACCATATACTGGTCTATTTAATACTCTACACCCTGCTTGGAGTGATTACCTACAGTAATTATTGGATCGGCATCCAGGCATTCAGCAAATCAGAAATATTAATTGAAAAGAAAATTGTCGCTCCACAAGCTGAGAACGCGAGCGTTTACTCAAGGCTGAGCGAAAAGGAAATAAAGGGGTACGTTGAATCGCTCAGCCGGTTGATGGAAACGGAAAAACTATACTTGCATGAGACGTTGAATCTCAGATTGCTGGCCAACAGGCTGCACATGGATCCGAACCTTGTTTCTTACATCCTGAACACGGTCTTGCACAAATCTTTCTATGACTTCGTGAATGAGTTCAGAATTGAAGAAGTCAAACGCAAGATCGATGACCCGGACTTCTCCCACATAAAGATTGTTGAAATTGCTTATGAATCCGGATTTAACTCAAAGGCTACGTTCAATAGGGTTTTTAAAAACGCCACAGGAAAATCTCCCTCCGAATACCGGAAATCCCGACAATAAATATTACTCAAAAGAAAACTCATATCACAGTTTCAGTTAGATATCTCATTCTACCTTTTGAGTCGCGTTTTCGCATGATTGACGCTTTATTTGCTGAAACTTTAAAGCAATGCCTTCAGGTTTATTCATCATCCTAATGGTGTGTTGCGCAATAATACTTCAGGCGCAACCCAATTCAACCAGCGAAAAAGGTAAGTATCCCCACTCCCGCTTTGTGGGAAAGTATCAAATGGAGGCAGCAGTGATCCAATTTGCCATTCAAAATGATGTTCTGGTACTTGTCGTTCCTGGAGCTCCTATTCAGAAATTGAAATCGATCGGAAAAAACAGATTCAAATCGACAGTTTTTATAGACCAGATCTTTGCCTTCGAGGAAGAAAGTGGGAAGGTAACGGGGGTAGTTAGCGCTGACGGAAGTAGAACTGTCAGGGGTGAAAAGATATCTGACCAGTCAGAATTAGAGAGCATATCCATGGACTCAATACTTCCATTAAGGAAATCCACAAGACATTTTCTTTTCCTCTATGGTCCAACTGATTCCATCACAGTAGATTCTATTGCCATAGAGATGGAAAGAAGTTATAATAAAATTTTGTCGGATTTTAAGCTGAAAAGAATACCGAATGTAGCGGTGAGGATATATCCTGATCTCACAAGTTTCCATAAGGGCATAAACTGGCCAAATGCTCCTGACCAGGTTCTGGCAACAGCATTCGGAAAAGACGATATTCGAATGGTGTCCCCGACCAACGCGGGTCCGGAGCGTTGGATGTTAGCATATGTCGCCCCTCATGAATTTACACACTGTGTTCACCTGAACATTGATTATTCACCCAACAACCCCAGATGGTTATGGGAAGGTGTAGCCCAATACGAGGCCGGATGGTTCTTTGATCCAAACGATTTGGAGATCATTAGAAAAAAACAATTTCCTTCCTTAGCCGACCTTAATAATGGCATGGAATACATGCTCGGCTACGTCATTATCGAAGCAATCAAAGAACTGTGGGGATTTGACACGGTGATCCGTTTGATTAAAAATCAGGGAGATGTCGAAAAAGTCTTGAAAATCGAGGGCAAGGTGTTTGAAGAAAAAATCTATGGCCACATCTATCAAAAGTACATCAAGACTTAGTAATTTTTCGGCAGTTACTCTTCGAACAGAATTTAATCTGTGTCATTTCCGACGGAATGGCACCGAGTGGATGGATGCATTTGACAATCCTAACAACCGTATTTTGTAATGACGGCTTTGGAGGGTAACTTGGTTGCGTGCTGTCAGCCCCACAGGCGAAACGATGGCAACGAAAATGATAACACTAAATCCTTACCTGACCTTTACTGGTAATTGCGAGGAAGCCTTTAATTTCTACAAATCAATTTTCGGTGGCGAGTTCCAATTCCTGGGACGATATAAGGACGTACCCGAAGAAGAAAGAAAAACCTTTGAGGGTGAGGACGAGGAGAAAATTATGCATGTCTCATTACCTATTAACAAAGATACAACGCTGATGGGTTGCGATAGTCAGGCACCCTTCGGACAGACAACGGAATTTGGAAGCAACATATCACTCACGCTTAATACTGACAGTAGGCAGGATGCAGACCGTCTTTTTAAGGGTCTGTCTGCCGGTGGACAAATAAAAATGGATATGAACGAAACGTTTTGGGGAGCTTACTTTGGGATGGTCAAGGACAAATTTGGAATTCATTGGATGATAAACTGCGAATTAACGCAGCCCCAACAATGACTGAGGTCCTGATAAAAATACTTACGATCAGAGTATATGAAAGTCACTGTATATAGGCAGAACCATCAGCTTTTCTGCACCATTAATTCGCATAAATTGTCTAGGGCTCGCAAGCGAGATATTTTTCTTTTCCTTTCGGTTTCGATTGTATTGTTAACTTCTTTCCTGATCAGCGACAGAAAGTCGACTCACCCATTCGATTTAAAACAAATTGAAATCCGCGCGATCTATGGCAGTCCTGAACCCTTCTGGAAAAAAAATTTGAAGCTAAGCGAACTCGGTGTCAACGCTATCTTCATGCACCACGGCGCAATCAATGCCAACATCATGAGTCGCGCAAAGTCCGACGAACTAAAAGTATTTGCAGAGTTTGCCACACTAAATGGAAAGAACTACGTAGAAAAACATCCCGAAGCATGGGCGGTTGACCATGATGGAAATAAAATAAAACCCGCGACATGGTTTATGGGCGTTTGTCCAACAGAACCGGGATTCAGGCAGCATCGAATAAATGAACTAAAGGACCTCTTGCAAAAATTTGATCTGGATGGAATATGGATGGACTATTTACATTGGCATGCTCAATTTGAAGATCCCGAGCCGATTCTTCCTGAGACCTGTTTTTGTGAGCATTGTCTAGCTAAATTTCAATCCACTTCAGGAATCACTGTGCCCGATGGGAGCATTTCAAAAAAAGCTGAATGGATTCTTACCAAGCATGATAAAGCCTGGCGAAACTGGAGATGCTCCGTGATAGCCGGATGGGTTCGTGACTTCAAAAAAGTCGTAAGCCAAGAGAAGCCTGGCGCCCTCCTTGGGATCTACCATTGTCCATGGGACGACGACGACTTCGAGGGAGCACGACGCAGGATTCTCGGACTCGATTACGATTCGCTGAAAACAATTGCGGATGTTTTCTCACCTATGGTATATCATGGGCGGATGGGAAAAAGTCCGGAGTGGGTGAAAGAGAACATCGAATGGTTTTGCAAACGGTTGGATATTGAACCGGGCACGTTTCCCAAAGTCTGGCCTATTGTTCAGGCGTACAATGATCCCAATGTCATCTCACCTGATGAATTTGAAAGGGTTCTGGAAGCCGGAACGGCGGCCCAAGCTACAGGAGTGATGATGTTCACCAGCAACTCCGTCGCGGAGGACGATCAGAAAATAGCGACTATGAAAAAGGTATATAGGGGGTGGGTGGATAAGAAATGAGATTTAATAATACAATAGATTTTTGGATCTAATCAAAGCAGCCTGATCCTTACGTTCTTCCATTTCATCGTAAAGAGTCGGCCATCCTCAATGCCGTGCATCTGCAGACCGATAAATCCCCTTGCATGAGTTTTATAAACTTCTTCGTTCGCCAAGTCTTCCACCGGCTGGCCATTCACCCATGTTTGTATGCGCGCACCTTTTGCAACGATCCTTAGCTTGTTCCATCCATCATTATGCAGGAGATGATGTCCATTTTGTATTTTTTGTTCGGACGATAGCCAGCCCGTGCCCAATGCCTCTCCATATAGGAGTCCCGTCGTAGGTGTACCTGGTCGATGATTCCGTTGCATTTCTACCTGAGGGCCATTTACCCTGCCGGCCCTCAGATCATAGCCTTCGCCTTCCGTAAACGGTCTTACTTTTGACCGGATTTGAATCCCTGAATTTGTAACGCTGTCGATCATCACCTCCAGTTCAAGTTCAAAATCGCCAAACTCTTCCGTCGTGCAAAGGAAGGAATTACGGCTGCCCGCAACGGTCCGGCCTACAATAGTGCCGTCCTCAACGGTATACCTATGTGATCCATTGAGATGTACCCACCCATTCAAAGTATGACCATCAAACAGGTCCCTCCATTCGCCATTAGCCTTACTAGTGGCAGGCGAATCTTCTTCAGAGGGGAGCGCAAAGGCAATGATGGAGTCACCATACTTCGTGGCGTTCTTCCCTCCTCCCCCTGCCGCTATCACGACGTACTGCTTTCCATCGATCACATACACACTAGGAGTCGCATAGGCACCAGCAGGCAACTTATACTCCCATAAGATCCGACCTGAATTAGTTTCAAATGCTCGAATTTTTTCATCTGGTGTACCAGCGATAAAAACAATTCCGCCTGCGGTAGCGACAGGTCCACCGAAATTCTTCGCCCCGGTATTACGGATACCCTTCTCTACCAACTCCGGGTATTCACCGAGCGGAACTTTCCATAAGATCGAACCGGTACTCAAGTCAATAGCGTTCAACGTTCCCCATGGGGGCGAGATGGCAGGTGCACCATGAGAGTCAAGAAAAAAAGGTATTTGAACGGAGTACCGGACACGCGTTCCCGAGGCATCTATTCGCTCCAGTTTTCCTGGTTCACTTTTCAAGAATCTGATCAATCCCTCCAATTCTTTATCAGAGAGCTGTGGAAAGGCGGGCATGATACCTGCACCCTGACGCAAAATGCCTTCAATTTCTTGGTCGGTCTTTTTTACGTCGATCAGCGCGGGATACGTTGGCGGATTGCCCTGCCTTTCCAACCCGTGACAAGACGTGCAATTTTTTTCGTATATCAAGGCACCGTGTTCAACTGGCGTTGCTGTCGCCGCGACATCATAGAACATCCGTAGTGTATTCACAGAAGGCGCTTCATTTGCGTTTACATACAAAACATTGAGGGCAGGATCAAACGAGGCGCCGCCCCATTCCACGCCGCCCTGATGGCTCGGAGTTGTGATGGTCCCTTGTAAGGACGGTGGCGTATAAATGAATCCCGTCTGGTACTTTCGAAATTGCGCTAAGGCGGAAGCGCGTGACTCAGGCGTAACGCTGGTAAGGTCAGCCTCGTCTAGGGATAACCTGACAAGTGGCGGAGGTTTTAAGGGAAACGGTTGTGTGGGCCAGGCTTCTTCACCAGGCACCGTTGACGAGGGCACAGCGATCTCTTCCACCGGGAAGATGGGTTTTCCGGTATCTCGATCCAACACGAAAGTAAGTCCCATTTTTGTCAGTTGTACAACGGCATCCCTGGATGAATCTCCATGGTTTATTGTGACAAGGATAGGCGCTGCGGGATTATCGTAGTCCCAGATATCATGATGGACAGTCTGGAAATGCCACTTGCGTTCGCCGGTGGTTGCATCCAGCGCCATAACACAATTCCCAAACAGGTTGGTACCTTTCCGGTAGCCTCCATAAAAATCATTTGCTGGCGATCCGGTGGCGAAAAAGACCCACCCTCTTTTTTCATCCACGGAAAATCCGCCCCATGGATTGGCACCCCCGTAGATCTCGCCATCCACAAATTCCCAGGTATCATAACCAAATTCACCTTTCTGCGGGATCGTATGAAAGATCCATCTGAACTCTCCTGTTACGGCGTCATATGCGCGCACATGTCCCGGTGTTGAATTGTATTCTTCCGGTACCCTGGACGTAACGATCAGGAAATTCCGGAACACTATCCCTGGAGTCGTAACCTCGATTGACGCGTTAACAGGATCTACTCCAAGATCCTGACGCAAGTCGATGTAGCCGGCTTTGCCGAACGATTTGATGATCATTCCAGTCTTAGCATCCAATGCGTACAATTTGTCATTCACATAATGAAAAATGCGTTTGCCCTCCGCTCCTTCCCAGTAAGTTACACCGCGATTACGTCCCCGAAATATCTTTTTGCCTTCATTGTATTGGGATGATTCAAATTTCCAGACCTGCTCACCTGTAACGGCATTCAACGCAATTGCATCTAGTCTAGGCGTTGTAAAATACATAAGCCCCTCAATAATGATCGGATTGGAATACATGGATGGGCCATTTGGGTCGCCTGTGTGGTATTCCCATGCCGGCCTGAGTTTGTGCACATTCGCCGCATTGATCTGCGCCAGCTCCGAGTACTGATTGGACTTTTTATCCCCCCGGTAAATTGCCCAGTCGGTATAGTTATCGTACTTATCAGTATGCTCGACTCCAGGGGAATCCGATGGGGTACGTTTATCGCAGGAAATGCTTAGCGCCATCATCAAAAATGACAAGAACAGTGCGTGAACCTTCATTTGAACATAGTTCCTTGGCATTTGCTACTGTTTAAGATTAGCTCCTGTTTTTTGCGCGATCGTAAATTGCTGAAACCTATTTTTTACCTGCATAATCATTGGATAAGCGTGCAATGGTAGCATTGTTAAATTCACCCGTATAAACAACCAAACGGTAGCGAATTATTTCCGACTTACCTTTTGGAATGCTCCAGTCGCCCAGGATTTGACGCGACGGTCCAATACCCAGCTCGTTATCCACGCGCCATGGGTTTGGAAAGTCAGCATTCGCAGGGTGATCGAGAATGGCGATATGCGCTTTGTCTTTGCGTCCATCGATCTCGAGTCCGATATCGTTCCACTTGGAGCGCTTTCCTTCCGCCTGGCTGTTCCTGTGGCCCTCCGAATTGATTACTTCCCCTCCTATCCCCTTACGCCATGGCATCCGTAAAAATAAACCACCCACATAAAATTTTTCCATCGTCACATCGGTTTTCGCGTCACCGCGCCACTCCAAATCCAGTAGAAATCTCCCATCGCTCTCTTGCATAGACCAGGTTTGCGTTTCTGTAAGGAATGCATTTCCTTCCTCATCGATCAATTCATATACGTGCTGCCATTTTACTTTGTGTCCAATTCCCTCCAAGACATTGGCCGAGACCCTCCGCCAGTAATCGCCCTTCCAATTCATAAAATAGTCGCGGCCATTTACTTTCTTCAAACCCCAATACAATCCGGTTTGATGTTTATGATGGGCCGGACTAAATTCTGTAAGCACACCATTTCCATCAGGTGCAATAATCGGATGTATATAAGGCCGGGTATCCGACTTTACATTTTGAATCAGCAATAATTGATCGCCGCGAAACACTGAAATAGACTCCAAGGCTTGATCATAACGCAACGTTAATACTTGCGCAGCTTTCTGTTGAGTATTCTGAGAAAAACACGCGGAATGGGCTATGAAGGATATCGCAACGATAAGTAATAATTTCACTCAAGCAATTCTGGTAATGTTGAAAAGATAATGAATGATGTTCGTTTTTCAAGCAAAAATTACACAGTACTCGAACCGTCAAACATTAAGGACCGAGACGCGCTCCTTGCAACTATCGAATTGTTCAGATAGGACGATAAACAATAGCAGTCATGACAGTGGTCCGACAGAATCCCCGAGACGGGAGACTCTGCGGAGACAGGGCGTGCTAATTAGTATGACTGTAATGGAAGAGATCGGAAGCGGCAGTCTCAGCAGCCGGCTCCTGTTTCAGCGACGCTGCGCGGTTCAGTTTCTGCATTCATGTTACAAAAACATTATGATAGCACCAAGTCCGACAGAGTCCCCGAGGCGGGAGACTCTGCGGAGACGGCGCATCGTACTTCCTCAGGAATCATTTATCAATGCTAAATACGACGTCGACTTTTTCTATTGACGAAAGCAGTCATAGTAGCATCTCCTGTTTCAGGGACGCCGCGTTGTTCAGTTTCTGCACTCATGGTGTAAAGTCATGATGGCCCTAAGTCCGACAGAGTCCCCGAGACGGGAGACTCTGCGGAGACGGCGAGCAATCGCAGCAGCGTCTCCTGGTTCAGGGACGGCGCGTTGTTGAACACGTTGTTGTAAAGTCGTAACTTTCACGTGTTATTGCCGAATATACTGCTTGTAAAATGAGTAACATAATGAATAGACTTTTGCGCTCGTTTTGGCCTGTACTTTTTAACGTCCCATATCATGAGTGAGCTCCTTCCATTCGCAGGCGAAACCTTGCTGGTCGCTGAATTCTGGCTATGGCAATTTTTGGGACGCCTTCATCCATTGACCGTTCATTTTCCCATTGGCATATTGGTGATCGCATTGGTGCTGGAGCTGTATTCATTAAGGAAAAAAAATCGTGAATTGCGGGGGGGCATACATCTTCTCCTCCTCATCGGTGCCATCAGCGCAATTGCTGCGGTACTATTTGGACTGCTGTTAAAAACGCAGGACCAATACAGTGGAAATGTTTTGACGATTCATCAATGGTCGGGGATTGCAACAGCATTATTGGCCCTGGCAACAGCGATCCTGCATGGACATATCATCCGGAAAAACAACATACACCTATTTAAAACCTATAGGACCATTCTCATTTTTACCGTCATAAGTGTAACGGTGGCTGGCCACTATGGGGCGTCGTTGACACACGGCTCTGACTTTTTGACCAGCGTGTTGCCTTGGAATAATGACGGATTCAATAGCGACTTTGACATCGCCCAATTCACCGCCGGTGAGGGTAAGCCAGCCCTGGATGCCTCTCAAGCTGCAGATCTCAACCTCGAAGTAAGGTCGATCTTTGCTCATAACTGCTATAAGTGCCACAGCTCCGAAAAAATGAAGGGTGAGCTGCGCCTTGATAAAAAAGTGTTTGTGATGAAGGGAGGAGAATCAGGCCCTGTGATCACGCCCGGTCATCCAGACGAAAGCGAAATGATCCGAAGGCTTGAACTTCCAAGAGACGATGAAGAGTCGATGCCTCCGAAAGGCAAGACGCTAAAAGAAAAAGAAATTGCCACATTAAAATTTTGGATCCAGATGGGAGCTCCATGGCCCGAAAACGCGGACGAGAAAACTGTTTATCGCGTCGCTAAACTGGAGCCGCGCATGCCCGCCCTTCCCCGGGCACAACAGGACTTGCAAAATCCTGTCGACTTGTTTGTCGACGCCTATTTTAAGGAAAACAAAATAACTTGGCCTGAGGTTGTCGATGACAGGATATACATCAGAAGAGTTCATCTCGACATAATTGGATTGCTACCCATCCCCGAAAAAGTAGATGCTTTCGTAAAGGATAACGATCCGGATAAACGGGGCAAATTGGTAAGGGAACTACTAGACCGAAACGACGACTACGCGCAACATTGGTTGACCTTTTGGAATGACGCTCTAAGAAACGACTATTCCGGCACGGGATACATCACAGGCGGACGCTTTGCGATAACGGATTGGCTATATGAATCCCTGAAAGTCAACAAACCCTATGATGTATTTGTGAGAGAGCTGATCAGTCCGGATAAAAGATCGGAGGGTTTTATTAAAGGGATAGAATGGAGAGGTGCTGTAAACGCCAGTCAGCGCGTTGAAATGCAAGCAGCTCAAAATGTGTCGCAAGTATTCCTGGGATTAAACCTCAAATGCGCTTCTTGCCATGATAGTTTCGTGAGCGACTGGACGCTTAAGCAGGCCTACGCCTTTGCCAATATATTTTCAGATACCGCCCTGGAAATAAACCGCTGTGACGTTCCAACGGGAACTATGGCAGGTACCGGGATCATATTTTCTGAATTGGGAACCATTGATAGTACAGCAACTGTCGATGACAAATTAGAGCAGCTCGCGGAATACCTCACAGCACCGAAAAACGGAAGGCTCTATCGCACCATTGTAAACAGAATCTGGTCGCGGTTAATGGGCAGGGGGATCGTTGCTCCAGTCGATCTCATGGACAACGTACCGTGGAGTCAGGATTTACTGGACTGGCTTGCCTCGGATTTTGTTCAAAATGGAAACGATCTGAAGAATCTGATTTTCACCATTGCAACCTCTAAAGCATACCAGCTGCCATCGGTCGAAATCAAGAGCGAAGAAAAGGTCCTTGCCGATGATTACACCTTTAAGGGAATGCATCGAAGGAAGTTATCTGCGGAACAATTTGCTGATGCCGTGAGCTTTGTTATTTATCCCGTATATCATGACACCTTAAAGGTATTTGACCCTTTCAAGAAATCTAAGCCGATAGTATCAACGCCACAGGTACGTGCTGCACTGGTAAAAAATGACAGATTCTTAACAGCCCTGGGTCGACCGAACCGTGAGAATGTTTTAACGGAACGAGCCTCTGAGGCTAATCTCCTTCAGGCACTGGAGCTTACAAATGGCGACCTGTTCAATAGCGCATTGGAATCAGGTGCAAGAAAATGGAAGTCGCAATACAAAACCAGCGAAGAAATTATTCTTTCGGTTTATGAGAAAGCTTTGAGTCGCGAGCCCGAGCCCGACGAAATGAAAATCGCCCTGGACAGGCTTGGTTCAACTCCGAATGAGGATGATATTGAAGATTTCCTGTGGGCAGTTATGTTGCTGCCGGAATTTCAATTAATTTATTAAGGAAATACGAGCAATGGAAAATGTACAAAGAGATGAATAGCACCTGGAGTCGTCGGGAGTTTTTGCAGAAGGCAAGTGCCGCTACAATGGCCGCATTGGCAGCAGGCATGCCCACAGCGGGTCTTCTGAGCTCGTGCGGTAAAAATAAGATCAAGTCAAAGGCCGACACGGTGATCCTTCTTTGGATGGCAGGAGGAATGGCGCATACAGATACGTTTGATCCCAAGAAATATACACCCTTTGAGAAAGGGATGCAGGCAAACAGTGTCTTGAGCACTTTTAAATCACTACCCACAGCGTTGGATGGAATCAGTTTTTCGGAAGGGCTTCAGTCAATAGGAAGTGTCATGAACCTGGGCACCATCATCCGCTCTTATGTTGCCGCCGACCTGGGTCATATTTTGCATTCAAGACATCAATATCATTGGCATACCTGCTATGAGCCGCCTCAAACTGTAGCGGCTCCGCACATAGGGTCCTGGATTGCTAAGGAATTGGGTCCTAAAAATCCGGTGATACCCGCTTTTATCGACATCGGCCAAAGATTTACTGTGGGAGAAGCCGAAGAATTGAAAGCATTTCATACGGCGGGTTTTTTAGGAAATGAATTCGGTCCGTTCTTTATTCCTGATCCCAGTACAGGCCTGGAAAGCGTTAAGCCACCGGTGGGTATGAGCTATGAGCGTTTTGAGAGACGAAATCAACTCTACAATGAGCTAATCAGCAAAAGTCCTGTTGGCGAATTTGGAAGTGATTACCAGAAAGAATCGCTGAGACGTTCAATGGAACAAGCATACATGTTGCTGAATTCTCCCGAGGCGAAAGCGTTCGACCTCAGCAAGGAGCCAAAGGAAAGTTACGATAAATATAATACGGGACGATTTGGATTAGGCTGCCTGCTTGCGAGAAGACTCACGGAACAAGGAGCGAGATTCATAAGTGTAACGACAGAATACGAACCATTCAAAGGTTGGGACACGCATGAAAATGGCTACACGCGATTGATCGATATGAAGAAACAGATCGATGTTCCTGTGGCACAATTGATCAAGGACTTAAAAGAAACGGGGCACCTTGATCGCACACTGGTTATTCTAGCGAGCGAGTTCAGCAGGGATATGATGGTAGAGGGCCGGCCTGGGGCAAAGGTCAAGGAACAAGTAGATCAACCAGATGTAATTCATGAACTTAAACATTATGGCATGCATCGCCATTTCACCGACGGCTGTTCCATATTGATGTTTGGCGGCGGTATTAAGCAAGGCTTTATTTATGGAAAGACATCAGATGAACGTCCATGTAAAACTGTAGAGAAACAGATTAAGATCGATCGTATACACCAGACGTTGTATCATGCATTAGGTATTGCAGAAGATACAAATTACGTCGTGGAGGAAAGACCATTTTATACGACACCAGATGGAAAAGGCGTTGCGGAAATGGAATTATTTGCGTGAAAGACAAGACAGCGAAATTCCCGCTTCACTTGGACACTATGTGAATTGGTAAAACTCCAGGAATTTTTCGTACCTTCGTTAGCCATTCAATATTAGTCTGCTTCATTAAGAAATTTAGGTAGTTTTGAAGTGGGCAGGTTGTCCGCAATGGTTACTGATATCTGATATATGAATCTCAAATTGATCACAAGACGACTCATTTTATTTTTCCTTTATTTTCTCGCGGTCTCATGTAAGGACGAAGAAGTTAGTAATCCGCCCATAGTAGAGTCCGGGCTGGAGGCTTATGTCAATCGGTTCTTGGAAGAGGCTGAACTCAGAGGTAAAACGATTTCTTTAAACAACCTTGAAGTCAGATTTGCGGACTTACAAAACACTTGTGGCACAGGCTCAGTCGACCCTTTAAGAGTAAATATTGACGAGGACTGTTGGAATGCATTGCCAGACGTTGCCAAGGAGATTTTGATGTTCCACGAATTGGGTCATTCTATTTTGAGACGAGATCACGACGCATCGATCCTCCCCAACGGTGACTATAAGAGTATTATGTACAACGATCCAACTACGTTATACAATGAATATACTCCTCAAAAAAGGACATACTATCTCGACGAGTTATTCGGTGTGGTCACCAACCTGCCTGCCTGGACTTCGGCTAAGACAATAGCATCCACTATTATTGCCGATGACATTTCAAATGGAGCTTTGTGGAAATATTCGGTATCGGGAAATGCAAATCACGAAGGTTCGATTGTTGACACAGCATTTTCTTCACCTTCCAATAGTTTGGCCATCCATTCCGAAGGCGGCACGGCAGGATATTCTTATTGGTCTTATTCGTGGAGCCCGCAAGACATCGAGGAAGGTTCCACACTTGTCCTGAAGGTTAAGATCAAAACAGTAGGCTTGACTGGTGGGGGCGCGTACTTTGCCTTCAGAGCGGACGTCAATGAAAAGGATTATCCCATTTTCTTTTATACGACACAGGGAGAACCTGTGCTTGGTACCGCTGAATTTGGCAGCTCAGAGTATTCCATCCAGGTGAATTATTTTCCTTCAAAAGCCGACAAACTCAACATCTACCTAATATTAGATGGAACGAGTTCTGGTACCGTATTTTTTGATGATATAGAGCTGCTAAAGTATCAATAGCACGTTGATGTACGCGACCAATTACTTGTTAAATTTTAACCCCATTCATTTCTTGCTCTGATTCAGAAAATGCTAAATCATTTCCGTCCTATCAAAGGCGATCAGCGCGTTTACAGCCATTAAATAAAATTCACGGTCGGATTTTGCCACGAACTCGAGCTTGGTACCATGGACAGCAATGCTTGACTCTTAAAATGCCTGAACAGGAAAACGCCAGGAGATATATCACCAGAAAATACTTCGAACGGAAAAAATACACTAAAACCCGTTGGTATTCTTTACGGGGTGCATTGGGATATTTATACTATTATTGGAATCTAAACCAAACCCCTCTGCCTGGCTAGCAACTTGAACATAATACTTTTTACAGGACACCTGATCGATCAGGCAGACCGCCATGAAATTCGATTTCCTAATTCATTAATAGATAAAGCTCGGGCGCTCTTGAGGTCAGAAATTGAAAGAGTGTTGCACACTCACACACCACAAATCGCGATATCTAGTCTGGCGGCCGGCGGCGATCTGCTTTTCGCCGGAGAAGCTTTAGGCTTGAAGATCCCTTTGGTAGTCTTTTTGCCGTTCGAAGTGGACAAGTTCCTCGACGTCTCGGTGACGTATGACAAAAGTACCACTGAGTCAGACCTTCACCTTTGGGCCCGTCAATTTCATAGAATCATTCGTCAGGCGCAGAAAGTGGTAATCACTGGATCAAACGACTCTCCTCTGGAGACTGCTTTGACCTTATGCAACAACAGCATGCTAGCGTACGCGTTAGCTCATGCTGGAAATGACCCCCAGAAGATTTTAGCCCTAGCACTGGTCAAATCAACAGACGAAATCAAGAAAGGCGGGTCTTCGGAGTTCATGAGGTCTATCCGGTCCTACGGTGTTCCTGTAAAGCAGATTTGGCCAGGACATAAAAGCGTGTAGACTTGTTTTGTCTCAGTTTGGACAGGTCAACAAGAATCCACGGAGACAGTAGCCGCAGCGATAGACAAAGCGTTTACCTTTTATGAAATTCGTGAATCATCCTATTGGCGTTTACAACAACGCAACAGCACAATCGTATGAAACCAATATATTGTTGGTCTTCTCTCGCGCGATTACGTCCAACTTAATTTTCTAATAGCTTTTCGCGATTTGTACATTATTATTATTTACTTTAGATCGAGCTAAAATGCGTAAGTACTAATCCTAGCTCCTTTTGCTCAATCCTCTCTTAATTTGAAAATCACGATCCCAAGTCATGAAACAAAAGTCTATTGCCTCAAGCTTTCAGTTGAGTTCCGTCTCTTTTATCCCTACGCCAACGTGGCGCCTGCAATCTGCAGCGGTTACGTTACTCCTCTTCCTTCTACCTTGCCTAGTATTTGGCCAGCAACTCAAGTTGGAACAAGGGCAGAATGGTGGAGTTGGGAAGCCAGCGGTCAGTCCAGTAAATTGGGCAACCGGAAATTCCAATGATGGCAATTCGCATTATTCAGAATCTCAATCAATTCCATACCGAGTAACAATAACCAATGTTTCTCCCGGAGCCCACTCCCTTGTGATCGAATGGGATTTACGCAAAGACGGCAAAACAGCTATCGATTATGTCACCGACTATCAGCGGATTGCAGAAGTTGTCAATCCGCTGCGCGGATTATCGGGCAACTACGGGCAACCTGCTTATTTCATCATTCCAGAACCACAGCGAAATGTATCTGTGACCGGAGTCAATGGCCCGCAATTACAACCCGTTAACAGTTTTAATCAGCTTCCTGCGGATAAGCGGCGAATTACAATATACAACGCGACACCTGCTGGCATCTCGTACTCACCCGAGGGCGATCCTGCTGCTTCAAGTTCAAGCACCAGGCTCAAAATTGATTTTACTGTAACGGGAGCCGCCTCAAAGAATATTGTTTTGGCCTGGGGTGGTCATATTTCCAGTAGATTGGATTGGGGTGCGCCGAACGCAGCTTCGGATATCAGCGGGTCACCATATCACACACGTCTCATCAGTTTTGATGGAAAGCCCGGAAATCAGGACAGGTCATTACAGAACGCGGCAATCACGTTCGTCCCTTCGTGTGAGATAGTGGGAGGTAAAACCTTTTGTACTGATATCAATTACCAGTATCTCGCAAAGACAGATGCGCCTACACCTCATTTTGAGTGGTTAGTAACAGGAGGTACGCTTCTCTCAGGGCAAGGAACCAGTACGATTAATGTTAGCTGGAATGCTAATAATGAGGGTACAGTGGCCGTGAAAATCTTTGATGAAAGTGGATCGATTCCCAGTGCATCATCGAACTGCTCGGTTACATTAACAAGAGACATTATCTGTCCCTATTATAGCCCGAACGCAAATGGAAAAGTAAATACGCTAATAGGCTCAGAGCTTAACTCGCTGTATGAAAACTTTACGTCGGGGAATCCCGTTGCCAGTAATTTTATATACACTATCTCCGGGGATCAGGTTCTGATCGAAATAATCTCCACCGTCGGTCAATATAATTCTTTATTAACATTATTGAAGACCCCAGCGTATGGGTTGAACAATGAGATCGATAACGATAACAACGTCGTGATTACTGGATTTTTCCCAATAGCCAATTTGCCGTTGCTCAATGAATTACCCGTAGTTATCAAGTATGTTCGCCCTGCATACCCCCCCATAACTAATGTGGGTACGATAACTACTAAAGGTGATATTTCCCAACGCTCCGACTTGGTCCGATTGGGATATGACCTTACTGGGAAGGGGATCAAAGTGGGCGTGTTATCAGATAGCTACAATAAACAGCCAGGGAATCCAGCCCTGGCTAATGTTCTGAACAACGACCTACCTGCCGATGTGCATGTGTTGAAGGACTCGCCCTTTGGTGGAATAGATGAAGGAAGGGCGATGCTACAGCTAATACATGATATTGTTCCCGACGCGAAGCTCGCGTTCCGCACGGGAGTCATCACCTCAGGAGATTTTGCCAAAGGTATCAAGGAGCTGCAGCTCGATACATGCGATATTATTGTAGACGATCTAACATACATTACTGAACCATTCTTTCAGGATGGACAGGTTGCCAAGGCTGTAGACTTTGTGACGGCGCAAAATGTATCCTATTTTTCCGCTGCTGGAAATTTCGGCAACAAATCCTATGGGGGCACTTTTACGCCAGTACCCGCTCCCGCGGGAATAGTGGGACAGGCGCATAGTTTTGGTGGCGGAGACATCTTTCAGAATATAACGGTGGGTCCCGGAACGTATACGGTCGTCCTGCAATGGGAGGATCCTATTTATTCCCTGGGACAGACTCAAACGGGAACCGCGAATGATCTCGACATCTACCTTACCACAGATGCCGGTGCTACTTTGTTTGGATTTAACCGAAACAATCTGGGCGGTGATCCCGTCGAAATCTTGCCTTTCACTGTACTCGAGGAATCAACCACGAATATTATGATCATCCGTGCGGCAGGAACTGAGAATGTCAACTTTAAATACATCGTGTTTCGTGGTGATAAGATTATTTTCAACGAATACAATAACGGATCCTCTACGATTGTGGGTCAGGCGAATGCCAAAGGTGCCATGACCGTAGGCGCTGTCCTTTACAGCAATACAGCCGCATTTGATTATAAGCGTCCGGCGGATGCCGCTCCCTTCACTATCGCCTCTTTTTCCTCTATCGGTGGCAATAATATTCAGGGTGAAGATCGGCATAAGCCAGACTTCATCGCTCCGAACGGGGTTAATACTACCGTACAACTTGGAGGCCTTGATGTTGATCTGGATTTGTCCGAAGGAAAAGATAATTTTTTTAACTTTTTTGGAACCTCTGCAGCCGCGCCACACGCTGCCGGCGTTGCCGCTCTTCTGCTCGAAGCAAGGGCTAAATATTATAATGGATTGCAATATTCGCCGCAAGAGGTTCGACAAGTCCTCCAAGGCTCTGCCCTAAATATGCATGAGCCAGGTTTTGATGTTAAATCAGGTGCTGGATTTATCCAGGCGGATGCTTCGTTACTGACGATTGCAGCGCCGAGGCCGTCGATCACGGCACTTACGTATGATGACAACGTTATCCCTGGTGAATCAGAATTTATCGTCACTATTGAAGGGCAAAATTTGACGCCCAATTCACAAATACTTTTTCGTGGAGACCCCTTGGAAACGACGTTTGTAAGTTCTACTCAACTCCAGGCTCCTATTAGTGAATTCGAGGGAAATCCGCCCCTCCATGTTTTGACTGCAGCTTTTTCGCCCAGCGGACTGGATGGTGGTGAGTCCGACTCCCTCTTCTTTAAGGGAACCATCAAGAAAAACATTGCCGTTATTGCTGACAATAAAACAAAAAAGTATGGTGAAATTCTCCCTGAATTTACGGCCACAATTCTTGTTGATGGCGATACCTTGAATGATGGCTCAACCCTGACTTTGGCAGACCTCGGGTTAACCCAGCTGGAGTTCACCACACCGGCGAACAACCTGAGTAATGCCGACAAATATGTTATTACCGTTAGCAAGGAATTGCCCATTTCATTTAAGGAATTGTACAACTATTCTTTTGTCCCTGGCTTGCTGACAATTGAAAAGATGCCCCTGCAGATCATTCCCAACGACTTGCAGAGCGTCTACGGTGAAAAATTCGACGACAAAATTACTTTCTCATATAAGTACGATGATTCCAAAGTAGAGTCCAAGGAGGATTTTCTCAACACTTTAATGCTTGATCACAAGGCCATACTTGTGGAAAATGCGATTGCTTTGGTTGACTCTCGCGCAATTGTCAATGCCGGTTCGCGTGCAATTGTTAACTCGGATCTTGAAAATCTTAGTTTCCTGGCAAGTTCAAGAGCTATTGCCAATAGCAGGCCTATTGTAAACCGGTCGCGAGCCATCGTCAACACCACCAACGTGGTGGACTTCGATAAACAATCAATATTCGATTATCTTGAAAATCCTGATACCGCCAATTTAATTACACCAATTTCAAATTCCCGGCCTCTGGTCAACCGTTCCCGCGCCATCGTAAACTCAAGGGCAATAGTAAATTCCCGGGCGATCGTGAATTATTCCCGCGCAATTGTGAATTACTCAAGGGCGATTGTGAATTCACGCGCAATTGTTAATTCTGGAGCACTTGTTAATAGCGAGACCGTTGGCGCAGACTCCACCCACAGCAATAGCAATGTAGCAGTGATCATTGATTCCCTTGACATTTTCAACGACGATATTCCCATCGTTGAAGACGGCATAGAGTTTTATGAATTACCGGCCCTGTTCTCTATTAATATGGTAACGGGAGTTACAGCTGGGTCTCACTTCATTGTACCAGGTTGCTTCCTCACGGATCTGTCCAATAATTTCGACGTTTCCTACAAAGTTGGAACCCTCACAATATTGAAGGATACAATAACGGTCACAGCACCCAGCGCAGAACTCAATTATGGAACCCCTCAGCCGACCTATAACGTAGTACCGACTGGATATCAATATGACGACACTTTTGACACGGTTGTCAACTCGATCACTTTTCAGCTTAAGGATGCAAATGGCAATACAAAGCCGGCAACTGGCATTGCAGCGGCTGGCATTTATCAGATCATCCCCGTGGTTGATTTAATTGAAACTGAATTGCAGCCCGGCGATCCGGTCAACTACGTCGTAAAGGTTTCTTATGGAACGCTTACGGTCAAGAAGGTGCCGCTGACCGTAAAAGCTGATGATAAAGTGATTCTTGCAGGTGAGACTCCGGCCTATACGGCTACCTTTACAAGTCTTGTCAATGGTGACATTCCAACCGCATTGACCTACGAAACTTCGCCGAACTATATTGGAGCTCCGGGAGTGTATACCATCACCCCGAAAGAAATTCAATTCGAGATACCTGGTAATTACGAAGTCACCTATATGACAGGCATTCTTTATGTGAATCCATCTGCAAGTTCAGCCAAAGCCATCCGGCCCATCCTGCGGTGCGTTGAAGAAGTGAAAAATAACCCGAACTTTACGTTGAGAGCAAAGTTTGAATATCAAAATAATAATGCCACACCGGTCTATATTGCAATAGGTCCCGATAATAACATCGTGAGTGAAGGGCCTTATTCCGGCGTGCAGCCTCAGTTATTTCTTCCAGGCGGGGGAACATTTGATATCCTGTTTAATGGCGCCAAAATGACGTGGACAGTTATAAGCGATGACCAGGGTAAGAAGACTTCAGTAGCATCGACCGCCAGTTCAACTTCCACAAGGTGTAAGAAAGGAAATAGTGGAGGGCGTGAAGAAACTGAAACCGAAACTGAAATTCTGGTGGATGAAACATCTGCAGAAACTTTTTCGGGTTTTCCAAATCCAACAACAGACGCATTGTCTGTAGTTTTGCCGGAAGACAGCCGTGAACCAGCCCCATCAGATATTTTCATACTTGACCAGGTCGGTCGCTCGTATCCCGTATTAAGCTCGTGGTCGCAGGAAAACACAACCCTTACACTCGATCTCCAATCGCTAGAAAAGGGACTTTACTTCGTAAGAATAAGTTTTGCTGATGAGATTAAGATTATAAAAGTCTACAAAGAATAAATCAGCCATTCATCAAATAAAAAAAAGAATGAAGACTCCTTCATTCTTTTTTTTGATCAAATCTCCAAAGTATCAGAATTATTAAAATTCATTTGTAACTTGAAAAGCATCAGAAAATTTAATGGGGCGGATTACAACTTTTATTTCCTTATACTTATTTTTTTTCTCCTTTACTGTCTGCGCACAGATTTCAGAAATCGATAGCTTAAAAAAAATTATCTCAACTGAAGGAGAAGACTCTTCGAAAGTCAACAGTCTCATTGCGCTGAGTTCAAAATATTTAAGTTCGGATCTCGAAGAAGCGGTACGGTATGGTTCGGAGGCGGTGGACCTGGCTAAAAAAATTAATTTTCAGAAAGGCCTTGGTTATGGGTACAAGGCGATTGGTCTGGGGAACTATTTCAAGGCCAATTATCCGGAAGCGGTTGTACAATTTCAGAACTCGCAAGCAGTATTTGAAGCCATATCTTTTAAACCCGGTGTTGCCAATATTCTGAGCAACCTTGGTGCTACATATTTTAATGCAGGCGAGGATACCAAGGCCATTGATTTCTACCTTCGCTCGCTGCGCATCTCGGAGGAAATAAATGACAAACTACGTATTGGAACAGTTCTTAATAATATTGGTGGCGTTTATAATAACAAACCGGCAACGGTAGACAAAGGGCTTGAATATTTTCTCAGGGCCCTTCCGATATTCCAGGAAATCAACTACCCGGATGGCATATCGACCGTTTCCATGAATGTGGGTGAAATCTACATGAAAAAGAAATTGTATGATTCCGCGATTCACTATTTTGAAACGTCGCTTTCAATCTTTGACGAGACCGTTGATGCGAGTTTTCCGCTAACATTCTTGGGAAGAATTTATGCTGAGGAGAAAGACTTCGAACGCGCCTATGCCTATCATAACAAAGCGATAAAAATAGCGCAAGATGTTGATGCAAAATTAGAGCTTCTTCAAAGCATAATAGGGTTAGCCGAGACGCAAAAGCTACATGGAAAAATTGATGCATCGATACGGAGCTATCTGCGTGCCCAGGCAATTGCTGAAGAGGTTGTCGCCCGAAAGGAACTTAAAGACATTTATGAAGGCTTATCTGACTTATATGCGCGCAATGGAGAATTCAAGAAGGCGTATCGATATGGCACGCTGCTCACTGGCATAAAGGATTCCCTCTATAACAACGATAACCTCACAAAGATCCAACAACTGCAATTCAATTTTGATCTGGAAAAAAAAGAGGGTGAGATCGATCTTCTAACAAAGGACCAGGCGCTGAAGTCAGCTACGATTCAACGCCAGCGTATCGTAAATTATGCCACAGGAATTACGGGATTTCTGCTCCTGGCCATATTAATTGGCTTTTATAACCGTCATCGGTATACGCAGAAAACAAATAGAATAATCAAGAATGAAAGAGACCGTTCCAAAGAATTGCTTTTGAATATTCTGCCGGCAGAAACGGCGCGCGAACTGGAGTCGAATGGTCATGCACAGACCAGATTTTACGATAGCGTCACGGTCCTATTTGCTGATTTTAAAGGATTTTCGTCCATAGCCCGAACTCTTAAACCTCAAGAACTCGTTGCCGAGCTAAACGACTACTTTATAGCCTTTGATGAGATTGTAGAAAAATTCAACCTTGAAAAAATTAAGACTATAGGCGACGCCTACATGTGCGCGGGGGGCATACCGACTGAAAACGATACGCACGCCATTAACGCTTTAGAGGCTGGCTTAGCAATGCAGGATTTTATGAGACAACGAAACGCCGCGAGAAAAGAAAAAGGGTTGGAGGTATGGGAATTGCGAATTGGCATTCATATAGGCCCCATCGTTGCCGGAGTTGTAGGCAAAAAGAAATATGCATACGACATTTGGGGTGATACAGTAAATATTGCAGCGCGAATGGAATCCAGCGGGGAACCAGGGAGGGTTAATATCTCCTCCACTTTGTACAATATTGTTAAGGATCACTATACATGTCATTACCGTGGAAAGATCTTCGCGAAGAATATTGGCGAAATCGACATGTACTTTGTAGAGTCTAGAAGTCCCAAGTAGTAATCAGGTTCTGGATTTCAGCTTGGCCGCGATCTCCTGCAGTCTTTGATTCTTAAATCCTTCGCGGTTTGTTTTACTATAATTGGTATGGTAACGATGTGAGTCCAAAAAGGTCTTCTGCACCAGATTCCATTCTCTTTCTGTCTCGACAATACGCTGGGCGCTTAGCTCTTCGAAAAGCCGGCTACCAATCTCATAAAAATCATCTCGTCCCAGGTAATCGAGATCTGCGTCACATAACACTTTCTCCAGTTTGTTCGATGGTGACTGTGGTATTCGGGTAGCCATGATCATACCGCAGATTATGTCAACCTGGTCCTCGCTCAGCCCGTACGAGGGCAGTATCTCCCTGGCCATTTCCGCGCCCCTTTCTTCATGATTTGCCGAAGAGCGAATGAACCCTGCATCATGAAAAAGCGCTGCTAATCTCAGGAGCTTAATTTCCTCAGCAGTCAATTTTTCGGCTTCTGCAATCACCAAAGCGGCATCGAGCACATCATAAATATGCCGCACATTATGATATTGGAGATTTGGCATTTCCTTGCTGAGTAACGCAATAATATGTCGTTCCGCAGCGTCGAAATTTTGTGGCATATTTATTTCATTCCTTGATTGATCCCTGAGGTTCTTAATAAGCGGGTCTACTTGCCACCAAATCAGGTCCACATCATTAGTCTTCTTCGCTTTGAGCAGGTAACGCCCGGCTGTCTCCACGTCTCCAATAGCATTAAAAGCATAAACGGCATAAATGTTTACACCTTTTTCTTCTGCCTCGCTGCGAGTAATAAGTTCGTCCACCAACGCCTTCACTCTTTTTTCATCGTGCAATCCTGCATATGCCGCAGCGAGATAAGCAATCATAGACGGGGGTCGGATAGTGCTGGACCGAAGACCTGAAAGGAGCGCATCGACTGCCTCACCATATTTCCCAATGGTGAGGTAAATCCTTCCGAGATAGTCGTAAAAGCGCAGCACAGAGGGATACAATTGGAGTGCTTCTTTCAATACAGAAAGTGCTTCATCATATCTCTGCAGCAGGTATAGGCTTATGGTCTCGTAGTTGAAATAGGCTACAGTCAGTGGATCGATTGCTTTTGCTTTTTTCACATATCCGATGGCCTCCTCAAAACGGCCCATCATATTAAGCAGGTAACTATATGTATAGAGTACGGTGGAATTGTTTGGGCTTAGCTCAATGGTTTTTAGAAGCAATTTTTCAGAAGCTGGAAAATCCTTTGCAACGAAGAACTTGACAAATGCTTTGGTAAGGTAGTCATTGTCCGAAGGACCTCGTTTCCAGGCTTCATCCAAATAAAGGTTAATATGTTTTTCGGCCTCACCAGGAGACAGATCGCCGTTCCACGACATGCGCGCGGAATAAGAACTGGCAAGTGCTGAGTATGCCTGTTTGAAGTCATGATCTTTTGCTATCGCTTGCCTGTAATATTCTGTTGCAGCACGGTATCCGTTCACGCCCCATTGATTAAACGCGTGTCGGCCCTTCAGAAATAGATCATACGCTTCCAGGTTCTTGGTGGGGATTTCCTTTAACTTCTCGTTTTGCCCGGGATTTATGGAAGAGTTTAGCTCTGTAGCCACGACATCGGCCACATTGCTCTGTATGGCAAATATATCGTCCAGGTTTTCCACAAATACTTTTGACCAAACATGCTGATCCTGCATCGCGTCAATAAGCTGTACATTGATTCGGACTTTATTCCCATGAGTCTGCGCGCTGCCTTCGAGGATGAACTTTACTCCCAATTCGTTGGCTATCTCCGGAGCAGATTTTGTTGTCCTTTTATATCGCATCACGGAAGTCCTGGATATTACCCGAAGCTGGGGTAAGGCAGCCAGTTGCATAACAATGTTTTCTGTGATGCCATCGGCAAAATATTCCTGCGACTGATCGTATGAAAGATTCACAAACGGCAGAACCGCAATGGATTTTTCAGGCAAACGGATATTAGCTTTGCTTTTGATTTCCTCTAAACCACTTGATTCATCAGTGTGTTCAGTAGCCGAATGATATGGATCTGCAGCTCTGCCTGGATATTTGATGGCGTGAATGATCTCTTTTATAGCATTAGCAACTTTGTTAATCTGGTCACGATAAAATAGATTATTAATATTTCCTTGCCTTCCATCGTCAGGAAGAAGAGGACGATTTACTCCAGGTGATCTGAATATAAACTCGATGGGTCTTAACTTCGACTGCAATTCATTTTCAATAAGATTTCGATCATCCGTGTCCAATTGATGAATGGCTACAGGAAGGATTCTGCTTGCCACATTTCCATTCCGAAGTTTTATGTCTCGTCCGATATGATCAGCCAACGCGATTTTGTTAAAACTGCAAAATTCATTTTGCCATGCAAAGCTCTTAGGATCACAATATATCTGCGAAAGGATCGGAATAAAGACTAAAGACCTTAATTTGCCTTCCAGGCTCTTATCTACATTGTGTGTCTCCAATAAGCCATCGACTGCATTGGAGTCCATGTAAATGCTGATATCTTCTTTGAATGTACTCTCAAGTTCCTTGCTGAGGTTATGGACAAACGCCGTCACCCATCCATTTCCAGGAAGGTATCCGTTGGCCGAAGTCTGGAAGGTGGGCCTATTGTCTTTGTGCCGGTAGGATATAAAAATATCATATTCATAACCAGGAATGATGGACGGCATATCGCCAAATATACCAAGAGGAATGCTTTTGGCAAGGCCCCTCAACTGAATAAGTTTACCCGCAAGAATCCATCATTTGCGAGAAATATGAACAGGTCTTATGGTCTGGAGCGCACGCGGCAACAGCTATCTATGTAAAACTCGCTATTTCTTTGTTTGCTGTTCTAAGGCGTGACGACAAGGACGCGCCAAGATTTGTAAGTATTTTTATTTTTATGCCTGCCAAACTTTCTACATTATCCAGAATTTCATAGAGCATAACAAAACACGTTACCCGTGTTTGCGCCTTAACGTTTGCAGATCTGTTCTGTTTGTCTAGCAATGCCATTTCTCCAAAACTGTTACCGGAATTAATGATGGCCAACGTAAACTCTCTGTTTTCGTCGCTCGTGTCCTGAATAACGACACGGCCCGACTCAATAAAAAATATGTCCTCTGCGACACTGCCTTTTCTGATTATCGTGTCGCCCTCCTCATAACATTTATATAAGAGATGTTTTTGCAGCTCGTTCACCTCCGCTGTTGAAAGTCCCCTTAACAGTTGCTGATCCTTCAACTGAACCGGTTCCTGTTTTGGTTCATAACCATTGGATTCAAGGATCGTATTTTCGAGGTAGTACAAAGCATCGTCAAGTTCTTTAAATATTAGAAAGGTCGGATGCCTTTCGTTGTACGACCATAATAAATCCAAATGACTGTAGTCGGTGACGAATAGCCTCTTGCCGTTTCTTTGAAATTCATCGTTCAACCTGATTAATAAACTCAGTGCCCCGTCGTCCATCGTCGTGCATCGATGCATATTTAATATTAAGGTCTGGCACTCGGATGAAATTCTTCGCATAAACGATTCGCAAGTGGCAAAGCATAGATCCCCTTGAAGCTCCATTACGTGAAACGAACTACCGAACTGCTCAAATAAGTTCTCAGCAATTGTATCACGCTTATGTTTTGACCTCACAGTCCGCATTGTAAGCTGCCGGCGCAAAACGTGCTTGATTTGCCTCGGCGTTTTATACAAATGCAGTGAAAAACGATCTGCAATTGTCTTACAAAAGTCTACACCCATTACGCTGTTGCCTTTCTTATCCAACAGAGGGGAATAGACTGAAATGGAGAGCTGCCCAGGCAATACAGCCAACACTGCACCCCCAACGCCGCTCTTGGCAGGCAAACCAACGTTATAAATCCATTCGCCAGAATAATCATACATTCCACAAGATGCCATGACGCTCAATACATTGGGAATATATTTTGCCTTTAATGCCTTTTTGCCTGTTACTGGATTTATACCATTGTTTGCTAACGTAGCCCCCATTGTAGAAAGCTGTCGGCAGTTCACTTTAATACTGCATTGTTTGAAGTAAACATCCAACGGTGCGTCTACCTCAGTTTGCAAGATATTGAAGTTTCTTAGCAAATGAGCGATAGCTCGATTGCGATGCCCTGTCGTACTTTCGGAAGTGTAGATCGATTCGTCAATCTCTAACGGGGATCCCGCGTAGGTGCTGAAAGTCTTTAAGATCCGATCTGTAGTTTCTTCTCTGTACTTCTGCCAAATCATATCCGTGGCCGTTATAGCGCCGGCATTTATCATAGGGTTAAATGGCCGTCCTGATTCTGGGTAAAGGCTTATTGAGTTGAACGCATCTCCGCTTGGTTCCACGCTTATTTTTTCCAGAACTTTCTTGACTCCATATTCCTGAATGGCCATACCGTAGATGAATGGTTTTGATACAGATTGTATGGTGAATTCTATGTCAGCATCGCCATATGAGTACTGATATCCGTCGACTGTTGTGAGCACAATTCCAAAATTGCGCGGGTTTACTTTGCTCAACTCGGGAATATAATTAGCCAGCGCCCCATTATTCTCCTTTGCCCGGAACTCTTCATAAAGTTCCGAAAGCATTTTATCGACCATGTTCATGGAAAGAAATTATAAATGATATTTTAAGTAATCATGTAATAAGTGCACACATCGTCCATCCTTGAAACCATGAGTCTCAGGTGCGAACAATCTGTTCACTGCAAGAAATGAAGTTTGATTAAAAGATATCTGTGGGCGTCAGATTAATTAAAAATATAAAAGAAGATGTGTAAATCAAATAGTTAAAGCCACAAACCCATTTATTAATTTTTATTTTTAGTAGATGGGCAACACAAACGTTGCCGGAAAGACTTTTTCCAGGAAGAAGCTTTTTTCAACCAAGAAGCCATCACCGGGTCTTTGCATACAGGCTAGCGTCATCTCCTGACTAACTGAGGATTGATGAGGAAATCTGGAAGAGGTGGATAGTAGATCGATTTTTTCCAATCGATTTTGAGAATTTTTTGTAACATCAACTTGAGGTCTTCAAATGAGGAGGGCTTGATGACATACAGATTAGCCCCTTCTCTAAAGCAAAATTCAACCTCTGCCCATGCATTCAGCGATGAATAAATAATTATTGGCAACAGATCGTATTTCCTGTTCGAGCGGATTTCCTTTAGACATTGCCTTCCGTCCTTGCAGGGAAGCAGGATATCGAGAAAAAGTAAGTCAGGAATTCGGTCATTGAGAATTTTAATAAGCAAATCCCCATTCTCAGCGCGTTCTATAGTAACGGCAAGGTTACACTCCTCAATTGCGTCCTTTATCAAATCGAAATCGTCACTATCGTCCTCTGCTATCAATAATTTAAATAGCTGTTCTCCATCATGAATTTTCTGAGCTGTTGCCAAGTGATCGTTCATTTCGCAATTATCAACTCATATAACCTCTTCAGTTAAGAAATGTTTCAAAAAAGGTTTCTTAAAGATCGCGACAACAATTTGATCTTGGCGCAGGCCAAGTCAGTTGGAGAAAAATTGCCACAGTTTTATAACGGGCGGACTGTGAATAACTCAATTTTTTCATCCTTCCCCCTTAATTCCTTTATTCCCAATGATTCCATTTGAAATTGGGATTGAGCATTTAATTTATTAACTAGATCACCTGAGATGAGTATATCGACATTAAAAGCATTACAAAGACCCTGTATCCGTGACGTTGTATTAAGAACGTCCCCCGTAAATATTATCTCCTTCTTAATATCACCAATTTCGCCCGTGGTTACTTTTCCGACGTGAAATCCGGCCTTGAACCCTGGTAGTAAGCCAAATTTTTCTTTGTACTTCGATGCCTGCTTGACAATTGCATTCCTCAAAGCAAAAAAACATTGAATGCAGTTACTACGACGCAGCCCGTCGGTCATTGTCCAGGACACGACGATCTCGTCACCTACGTATTGATAGATTTCGCCTGCATGGTCAACAATGGGTTCGGAAAAATCGGAATAATATTCTTTGAGCATCTCGAAGTATTTAACGTGACCGAGATTTTCGGCAATACTGGAGGAGGATCTCATATCCAAAAACATGAAGATCCTTTCCTCTTCAGTTGGCGCGTGATATTTCCCAGTAAAAAAATTATTAAGCACACCTTGTCCGATGTTTTCGCTAACCTCCGAATAGAATTGGGAAACGACAATAACTGAAGCCATATACAAGCCAACGCTCAAAAAAGCATAATTGGATAAGAAAGCCCAGGAATAATCCCAGACTTGTTTGTCTAAAAGGCTGGTATTTAATTCAATCGATTGGACGATAACTGATGTTCCCGAAAGGAAAGCAACGATGATCGCTATATAGATCAGTGACTTGTATACAAGTTTCTTTGTAAAACTCCTTTGGGCAAACCATTTGTTGAAAAGTAATACCTCACTTGCTCCAATTAAAAGCCCGACAGAAAAGGCGGCAAGGGGAGTAATAACCATGCTCTTGGAGAAATTGTAGGGATTTCCTGTCGAAGGGTAGTACTCCAGGTCGCCGAGGATTCCTTTTTCGAGCTGTACATAAACGAGACTGAATAATAGCCAAATTAGTCCAAAAGGAAGAACGCGGTAAATATTCCTCTTGGTTTTTGAAGATAGCATTTGTGAAAATATTGAAGATCCTCAAGAAAAGAAATAAAGTTAATTAAGGCGGTTTCTCAAAAAGTAAAAAGTCTTATAAGGCCGTAAAAAAATAAACTCTTTCAATGGTTAATTTCTTATAACACGAAATAAATGCAAAGAAAAGAAGGTACAACCTTAAATACCTTGCATTTTGAAAACCTTATTGCCTTCGTAACATGAAGAATATGTATGAATTAGCCTTACTACCTTATGATTAGACTGCAATATATAAACATTGATTATCGACTCACCCAGATCAATAAGGAATAAGGTAGATCATAAATACTATGTCATGGTTACTAAGGTAATAAGGTCAATTACTACAACATTTTCACTGACCTTACCGAAAGCAGTTACATAGCTTAAGGATATTGGTGAGTGCCATTGTTAAAGAGTTTTGAATATTGCATAGTAAACCCCGATTCCTGATCATACGGATCATTTATCATGCAATATAAAATGTGATCCTGATGCTTCCACTATCGAGCTCCTGGCGGACAGTGTTTTTGCAAGAATGTCGTGTAAAGCGTCACAAGGTGCTCAGCGGTTCCTTCACCCTCGGCCAGGCTATGCGTGCGATTAGGGTATGCCATGAACTGAAACTGCTTGTTGTGCTTCACCAGTTCGTTCAACAACATCTCAGCATTCTGAAAATGGACGTTATCATCGCCGGTGCCATGGATATACAACAGGTTTCCAGAGAGGTTTTTAGCATGCGTAAGCGGGGATCCTTTTATATAGCCCTCCATGTTTTCTTGCGGCAAGCCCATGTAGCGCTCCTGGTAAATGTTATCATAGGTTAGAAGGTTAGTCACTGCAGATACGGCGATACCCGTTTTGTAAATTTCCGGGTATTGAAACAATAGGTTCAGTGTGGCTGCACCTCCTCCACTCCATCCCCATACGGCTATGCGATCAGCATCGACAAATTTCCATTTCAGAATTTCTCTCGCTGCAAGTGCCTGATCACGGATGTTGACTTGCCCCAACTTCCCGTGAATAGCTTTTCGCCATTCCCTTCCCTTAGGGGTCGGGGTACCCCTATTATCTAAACATATATAAATGTAACCGTCGTCACGCATGTCGCCCGCGTAGAGAGAATTTTGTGAAATACCGTACATATCGATCACCTCCTGGCCCCAGGGCTCCGTATAAACGTAAAATACAACAGGATACTTTTTTGTTTCATCAAAGCTCCTTGGCTTTACCATCCAACCATCCATCTCAACGCCATCTGCCGTTACCACCTTGAAAAATTCCGTTAACTTTTCTTCTCGCATAGAAGCCAATTCACTTTGAATACTTTTGTTTTTAACAAGTGGTTTGTGGCTAGGTAACGATATGTTTTCCGACATTTGCGGTGTATTTATGTTCGAAAATACGTGCCGTGCAAATTTCCCATTCGGAGAAATAGTATATTGATGGGTGCCGGATTGTGACGGTGGAGTTAAGAGTTCGCCTTTACCCTTTCCATCCAGTCTTATACGATATAAGTACTTTTGGGTAGCATTTGATGGTGACGCCAGGTAATACAAAAAGCGCCCCTTACCATCGATGCGCTTAATGGAAATTACGTCAAAGTTACCTGGCGTTACCAACGTCTGTCTTTTACCATCCGTCGTAATCCGGTAAGCATGACGCCATCCGTCCCTTTCACTTTCCCACAGAAATTCCGTTCCACTGTTCAACCATTGGAAGGTATGCTTGAAGTCTACATCATATGCATTTTCAGAACTGGCAGGTGTGAACACATCAATCCATGCATCATCTTGCTCCGAATAAATCGGAAAAGCATTGCCAGTCAGGCTGCTGGCTCGGAAGATTACGCTTTGGTTTTGTCGCCGGTTAACTTGCTGAAGTAGGATGTCCCTAGTTCCCGGAATGAACTCCGCTCTGACAATATAATGTTCCCTGGGATCACCCGGTATCTTCATCCAAGTAGTGTTACCGCTAGAAACATCAACAACACCAAGCCTACACGCGGACGGCTGTTCGCCGGCCTTGGGATATTCGACAGGTACGATCCGAGAATATATTGCATCCGTGTAATTGATCATATAAAAGTCACGGGTATCACTCGCATCAATCTGCCAGTACAAAACGGCCTTGCTGTCAGGGCTCCAACGGATTCCATCGCGGCACGCAAATTCCTCTTCATAGACCCAGTCGAAAGTACCATTAAAGAGCTTTCGAATACCATCTGTAGTAAGTGCCTTAACACTGCCGCTCGCGATGTCCTCAACGTAGACATTGTTCTCACTAACATATGTAACTGAAGAACCATCCGGACTGACCTTGGCAAACATCAGCGATGAATCTGGTCTACCTTTGCCAAGTTTCTGCAACTGGCTTGACGAAAGGTCAAACAGCCAGTAGTCGCCCCGTGTGTTGATCCGCCACACTCGCATAGTGTTGGTGAATAACAAAAGTTTTTTACCATCCGGCGTTAGCGAGAACGACGCGATGTCAAGCGGTTTAGTCTCCCCCAATGGAGTGAATTGTTCTGAAGAGACCAGCTTGTGCGAAATATTGTCTGCCAGCTTGTACTCAAATAATTCACTTTGTTTGAGTACATAGTAAGAATTTCCATCAGCTGCCCACTTTAAAGTGTCCTGTGCATGCAGATGGCAAATGAAGAAAATGAAAAGTACAAAAAGTAATGACCTGAGTCGGCTGATGATTAACATAGTCAAAAAATTAAAGTTGTGGTATAATCAATGCAAAGCTGCTCTCCCGTGACGCTTCACTGTTATACTAAATGAACTAAAATTAATCACCATCCTTTGAAATACACAAGGCTCGTTTTAAAAATCCGGACCAGGGCAGAAGCAGTGAATCACAAGAAATACTTAACGTGCATGGATACCTTTAACAAAAACCATGTTAGCAAGACACTGCTCTGCACCTTGGACCAGACTATATCGCGTAAATTAATTTATGGCCTTCAACGCTTCTTTTGCCTTAACATCATTTGGATTTATTTCCAATACCTTTTTCCAATACGATTTCGACACCACCATGTCCTCTTTCAGCAGGTGATAATAGCCCAGGTAAGAGTATGCTTCCAGAAGGTCATTTTTGCTCTTTTCCGGCGTAATAGATGCCTTTTCGATAAGCTTTTCATAGTACGGTTTAGCCAGTCCCCTCTCCGACTCCGGATCAAGATTTGATTTTGTTCGGGCTTCCCACAGATATCCTACTGTCATATTGGGCTGTAATTCTATTAGTCTTTGAAAAATTGAGTCGGCTTGTTCATATTGGTTGTTAAAATAATATGCCCTTCCCCAAGTGTAATAATCTTGAGAGTTGAGTCTCGACCTCAGGGTCTGCAACTGTTTATACATGGCAATTGCCTCAGAAAATTTCTTGATCTTGTATAAAGTCTCCGCCAGCGATTGAATAACTTCAGGTTGATTGCTTTGCAACTCCAGACTTTTTTGAAACTGTATAATTGCAAGAGAATCTTCATTTTGTTTCAGTAAGACCTTTGCATATGTAGAATAGTCTGCGGCCTCAACTTCCGAGTGTGGTGCCATCGAAAAATATTGGTCAAAGATGTTTTTGCTTTGTTCATAGTCGCCAGCTTCGTGAAGAGAAAATGCATAGAAGCGCAGAGCCGTAGGACTTACATCGCCATGCTGAGTCAATTCCTGAAAAATTTCGTTTGCCTTCGCAAAATCCTTAGCCATAAACAAGAAAAAGGCATACCTCAGCTTACCTATTTCCGGTTTGTCTGTTAACGACAGATATGTCTGATAAGCTTGAACGGCCTTTTCTCCGTCTTTTAACTGATAATAAAGTTCGCCCAATTCTTTGTGGGCTAACGTATAGCCTGGATCAACTTCAATCGCTTTAAGAAAAGCATCCCTCGCAGAACTGAAATTCCGAGAACGTAGATATACCAGACCAATTTTGTAGTGCGGCAAAGCGAGTTTACTGTTAAGAACGACCCCGCGTTCATAATTTGTGACCGCCAACCCGCCGTTGTTTTGGGCAAGGTATGCATCACCCAAGAGTATAAAAACATGTGGATCGTGATCATCCAGCGATTTTGCCTTCGTGAGCATTTCCAATGCCTTGCCTGCCAACTTGCTATCAACAAGATAAGCCTCTGAGACAGCCTTCAATACACTGGAATTTTTCGATTTTGTCATCGACAAGGCTTGATCGAAATCCAATTGCGCTTTTTGCGGATTGTTTTCCAGCATAGCCAGATAACCCCTGCCGACATAGTTCATAGGCTCCTTGCTGTCAAGTGAAATTCCCTGGTCAAAAGATTTCGCAGCAAGGTCGCGTTCGCCACTCCCGACCTGAGCCATCCCTAAATGGTACCACAATACGGCAACAGAGGGATGGGCCTGAATAGCTTGGTTTAAAACTGCTATGGCTTTGTTAGTTTGGTCTACTTCCATTAAATGCCTGGCATTGTCAATTTCCAAAGTTTGGCCCGACGCAAATTTTATGCTCAACACAATGCAGCAGAACAGGATAAGTAGGACAAACCAAAATCTGCTTAAAATATCTATAATCTTATCTTTCATGTTTTTAGTTAAAATGGTTCTTGATTTACTTCTAAAATTCTAATGGGCATCGTTGCAGGGACGAGCCCTGATTTTAACACGATGCGCTGACCTTTATCACTCGCGATAAAGGCCATAAAACCGCTGGCTAACCCACTTCGGGCCTCACGACTGATCATTACGACATCGCGTACAAGGGGATACTTACGTTGAGCCATGTAGGCCTGATAAGGCTGGTAAGAGCCCGAGTCGTCGGCGATGCTAATCACACGGATGGAATTAAGAAATGAGTTCGTTGTCGAATCGTCGCGATCGCTAATCCAGCTGACTCCGATCAGACCTATTGACTGGGGTTTCCTTGATACGTAATCCACCACCGCTGCATTGCTTTTCAGCGCAAAGCAGTAACCGGGCAACGCATCGAACGGAACAATGGAGTCTCGCATAAAGCGGATCATGCCTGAGTTGGGCTCATCAAAGACCACCTCCGTGAAAACCGGCGAATTGGTCTCATCAATGGTACCAGCTAGAATATTCTTCAGCCCGTCCAGACTTATCAGGCTGTCACGGTTCGCGCGATTTGCGATCAATGCGATTCCATCCGTCGCAATCTTGAGTTGATGCGGTACGATGGTTTGGCCCATCAACGCTTTCTCTTCGTCCTCAAGCAATTTCCGGGTTACTATAATCAATCGCGCTGAATCCTCAAGCAATGCTTCCATGGCCTTGCCTTCGCTTGTGTAGTTCACTTGTATCCGGGCTTGTTTATAGATCCCTTCGAAGGCACTGATCTCTGCTTCGATCAACGGCTTGAGCGATTCATCGACAGCTATTCTGATGCTGCCGGATGTCGGCGTATCCAGGAGTTGACCAGCCCTGTCCCGGTCTGCACAGCCCATCATCAACGTAGTGGCTATGCACAGTAAAATAGAGCGTTTCATCTTCTTTTCTTAAAATATCTCAGGTAAAGCCTAAAGCCGCGAAATACTCCGTAAGCCGTTAATCCAAGGCCAAGCGGAACAATGTATGGTTTGGGAATGCTAAAGAGCTCGCGCGAACGGAAGAGTATGGAAACGCCAGCCGTCACATAGATAATGGCCATGAATATCCCGACGTATTTCATGACAATTTCCAGTGTGGAAAAAAATCGTTGTGCCTCTGGTCTCATACAGCGAGCTTGAACTTGATCGGCAGCACGAAACGGCATCTGACCGCTTTACCATTTTGTTTACCCGGATTCCACGGAGGCATGAGTTTTACAACGCGCACCGCTTCCTTGTCGCATTCAGCGCTAATGCCCTTGATAACCTGAGGATCGCTAATATTACCATCTCTATCAATGACGAAGCTTACATATACCGAACCTTCGATACCCATTCTTCGCGCCTGGGCGGGGTACTTCATGTTCTTGGCTAAAAATTTTGCCATCGCTTCAAACCCTCCGGGGAACTCGGCCTGCTGCTCAACCACAGTAAAGATTGTATTGTCATCGTTGCTTTCTTTCACCACCTCTTCCACTGGCTCGTCGAAAACTATCTCCCCGGTGCCTTCAATATTGTCTGCGCCGGTATCATTTTCCTTTATCTCCTCGACTGTAGGCATCTTTTCTTCTTCGACAATTTCTTTGTCAGTCACCTTGGGCGGAAGAAACTTAATTATCGTTTTCACGGGAGGAGGAATATCGAGCTTGGGTGGAGGTGGTGTATTTTTATCAATCGGAGGAGGTGGCGCGAGGTCCGTATACTTTATTTGCTTCAAGGCTACTTCGCCAGAATCTTCCTGACTTTTTAAATATTTGGCAATTGTCGGAAATGCTAATACGAACCCTACCACGACGATCGTGATAAGCAATGCAGTAATGACATGCCGGACATACATATTCCGAATGAGGTACGCTCCATAGGACTTGTTTCGATTTTCAAATACAATGTCTACCCATCGGGATTCATCAATTTCCTGAGCATTCATAGCTTCGATTCTTTAATCAGTTCTTTATCCACAGGAGTAATATCGACAAGCGCAAACCTCGCGATGTTGCTGATGTTCATCTCATCGAGAATGTCTACCATATTTTTATACTTTGATTCATCGGAAGGTTTTATGAGCACAACCATTTCTTTTATCTGCGCATTTTCCCGCAACAGGACCTTTCGGATTCCATCATTCGAAAAGTTCGTTAGCTCTATCTTGGGATTAGTGATTCCCAGGTACCAGTAGACTTTATCGTTCCCTCCCAGAATAAGCGTTAATACTCGCTTCTCGTTAACCATAGGTTGCTTGTCTTCCAGCTTTGGTTTCTCCGGCATGGTTATTTCCATCGTCTGAGGTTTATTTAATGTTGTGGTCATGACAAAGAATGTAAGCAAGAGAAAAGCTAGGTCCACCATCGGCGTCATATCGATCCGGGTAGACGTCTTCTTACTTCTTACTTTACCATCTTTCTTTCCACTATCCTGACTTATTTCTGCCATTTTGGTAAATTTTATTGGTTACACTTATCGTGAACGATCACGATCCCTTCTCCATGTTCGTAATCAAGTTGAACCGATTAACTTTTCTGTCAATCAAAGTCGTGATTACATTTTTCACAACCGGATAATCAGCATCGCGATCCCCTTTGATAGCGATGCGCAATCTTGGATTCGTAGTTCTCGAAAAAATAATCCAGTCCGCGAGTTCGTTGTTGACTGAGTCGCTTGGGATGCCTGGTTGCTTCACAAGCTTCCGGTCCTCTGGCTCCATATTCAAAAACTGTTTGAGATTCCCCACGGGAACACCCATGCTCGATAAGAGAGAGAATACACGCACTTCCTCCGACGTAAATTGGATACCATACTTCTCTCCCATTTTAGCAAGAAGTTTCTCCCGATTGTATTTCCCATCCATGTTAAAAAATACGACACCCTCCTTCGAGATGGATATTGTAAGGATGTCCGTTTCGGGAAGCTTGATCTCCGAAACAGATGAAGGCATATCGACCGCTAACGGTTCCTCTGGTGCAAACTTGGTCGTGAGCATGAAAAATGTCACCAACAAAAAAGCCAGATCAACCATAGGTGTCATGTCAATAGAAGTCGAGCTTCTATGCACTTTTACTTTTCCCATAATCTGATGGTAAGTTTATTGTCCTTTTGTATTGGCCGTGAAGTTTTGAATAATGCTATAGCTTGCCTCATCGATCCCGTAAGTGAGGGCATCGATTTTCGTGGTGAAGTAGTTATATAAAATGATGGCGAGGGCAGACGTGCCAATGCCCAGTGCCGTATTGATCAGTGCTTCAGATATGCCGTTTGCCAGTGCAACGGCATCGGGTGCCCCGGCTGTCGCTAATGCCGCGAACGCTTTTATCATCCCTAAAACTGTACCCAGCAATCCAAGCAAAGTGGCGATCGACGCTATGGTAGCAATGATCACAAGATTTTTCTCGAGCATGGGCATTTCGAGCTGCGTCGTTTCCTCAATGTCCTTTTGGATCATGAGCACCTTCTTGTCGGGATCAATTCCATTTGTTTTGGAAAGTTCGCCAAACTTTGTAAGTCCGGCTTTCACGACATTGGCAACGGAACCCTTTTGAGAGTCGCATTCTACAATGGCCTGCCCGATATTGTTAGATGATAGTAGCGCCCTGATCTTTTGAACGAAGCTTTTTATATTCCCCTTACCCTTTGCGCGGCTGATCGTAAGTATTCGCTCAATTCCAAAGGTGAGGACCATCATCAGTAACGAGATGAGAATGGGCACAATGAATCCTCCTTTGTAGACAATGCCTAGATAGTTACCAGGAAGTGGATGATTAGCCGGATCGTTGCCTTGAAAATTTACAGGATTCCCTAATACATATATATACACCGCGACGGCAAGTAAAATTTCCAAGGGTATTACGACTGCCGCGAAAACGGATTTCAGACTATCGGATAGCGAATTTGAAGTTTTCATAATTGAAAGTGATTGTTAAAATGTTAATACAGGAAATAGACTATTGACTCGGATAAGATCTATCCGTTATACACGGTCTGCAGACATGTATAAAATGGCGCTACCGTGTGAAAGTCACGTTGAATGACCTACTAAATAATAAGCCTCCGGTGAGCGATTGGAATAGAGGGGCGCCATACAGGCGGAAGTGCCAGCTGATATGCTGAATGGATGAACCAAGAAAGCAGGACACTTATGACTAATACCTTATCAATGTCAAAAATGCATTTTCGCAGCAACTTTTCAATTTGAAGATTATAGATCCATGTTTGGTGGATATTCTCATCCCTTGCCCCATCATGCCTCAAGCTAAAATCATTCGATGAAAGATTTTC
>JAICGJ010000034.1 GCA_025923195.1 Chryseolinea sp. | reverse complement strand
CCTCTATACTATTTTTCTCCTTATTTTGTCCAACACTTTCATGACCCTCGCCTGGTATGGTCATTTAAGATTCAAAGAGTTTAAGTGGGGTCAGAATTTAACCCTACTTACTGTTATTCTGATCAGCTGGGGCATTGCTTTTTTTGAATACCTGGTACAGGTGCCAGCAAATAGAATTGGATTTAAGAATTATGGAGGACCGTTTTCGTTGGTTGAATTAAAAGTTCTTCAAGAGGTTATAACCCTTGGGGTATTCGTCATCTTTACCGTTGTCTTCTTTAAATCAGAGACGCTCCGGTGGAACCATTTGATCGGTTTTGTTTTTCTTATTCTCGCCGTGTACTTCATCTTCAAGAAATAAACCGTTTTCCGATTGTAGATTTAAGATAATTTTAGATCGTAGATTGCGGCGCGATTCAAGTGCGTGCGTAAGGGAAAACAATATGCCGAAGTCAAGAAGAACAATGTTTCATTGACTCCTCTTCGGAAGCAGCAAGACGCTACAATCGATCGTAAATCCACAATCGTCAATCTAAAATCTACAATTAGTTTGGCTTTGTCCTCCATCGCCGGTGCATCCACACCCATTGGTCGGGGTATTTCCTAACGACATCCTCTACAAAATTTGTGAGGACTTGCGTATTCGTTAAGATATCCGCTTCTTCATTCCCCGTGAGCGTCATTGGAATCTCCGGCAGAATGTGCATATGTTGTTTCCAGTCTTTGCCAAGGTAAATGTAGGTTGGCACAATTGCGGCGCCTGTCTTCATAGCCAAAACCGTAGCTCCGATAGGAGTAGCTGCGGGCCTTCCGAAAAAATTCACGAAGACGCTCTTTACTTTTGTATCCTGGTCGATCAGCAAAGCGACAGAGCCCCCGGATTTCAGAACCTTGATCAACCGAAATGTCTCCCTTCCTCGTTCAATAGCAATTGCACCGTGCATATTACGATAATCCCAAAGCAATTCATTTAACCGCTGGTCCTTTAATGGGGTTCCGATAATATTTGGGTTTAGGCCTCGTAATGCCATATTGCTTATCTGCAAATCGAATGCGCCCAGGTGACACGTTAGAAAGATTACTCCCTTACCTTTTTGCGTTGCCTCCTCATAATTTTCCAGGCCATGCGTAACAAGGAATTTTTGCAGGTCATCCAAGGTTTTGACTCGTGTAGCTCGCAGCATTTCGCCCGAGTTTTTCCCCAACATCTTAAATACCTGCTGAGAGAGTTTTTTTACATCCGCTGGCGTTTTTTCTGGGAAGGCGATATAAAGATGCTTCCTCATAAGTCTTCGCGTCTTGCCTGCAAACCAAAAGCTAAGTCCCCCTAAGAATCCGCAGAATCGCAGCCAAGCTACCCTCGGTATAATGTTAGAAATGAAAATCAGAAATTGAACGCATCGGTAGACCAGTCCATACCTTACTCTCCTACGTATTTTTTTCCGCTTAGACATGAAGCCTCTAAGATAAGATTTTAAGAATTTTGGCATTACATTTATCTGGGGATAAGTATCACATCAGTAGCCCGTGATTTCTCCTTTAAATTTCAGAGATGAAAACACTTTACATAGTCAGGCATGCAAAATCAAGTTGGGCTGATCTGAGCTTAGGGGATTTTGAGCGTGGCTTGAATGACAGGGGCAAAGGCGATACCCTTCGCATGGGCAAGCGATTAAAAGAGAAGGGAATTCATCCGGATGTCATGCTGAGCAGCCCGGCTAAACGCGCTTTATCAACCGCCCGGCGTCTTGCAGAGATTCTGAAGTATCCGAAAGAAAAAATCAAGACCGATGCTAGACTATATCACGCTAATGATGACACAATTCTAGTGGTGGTACGGACCATTAAGGATAAGAATGATGTAGCGCTACTATTTGGCCATAATCCAGGCCTTACTGACTTTGTTAATGCTATCTCGGAGACGGAAATAAATATAGAAAATGTTCCAACATGCGGCGTTGTTGCCTTTAGTCTTCCTGTTGATTCGTGGAAAAACGTCAATTGGAAGTCCGGGAAATTTCAATTTTTTGACTACCCTAAGGCGTTGTAACAACTACAGAATATATTCGCTCAAATCTCTATTCTTGATCAGACCGCTTAATTTGGTTCTTACCATGTCTGCATTTATTTCAATGTGCGTGTTCTGCGCGATTTTATCGGGTACGTCAAAGAGGAATTCGTTCAATAACTTGCTCATCACCGTGTGAAGCCTCCTTGCCCCGATATTTTCAATTTCCGCGTTGATGGTAAATGCCATGTTAGCAATTTCATCTATGGCTTCATCCGAAAAATCTATCTTCACGCCTTCAGCTTCAAAAAGTGCCAGATACTGTTTCGTTAAAGCATTCTTGGGTTCTTTGAGGATCCGGATAAAATCTTCCTTGGTGAGATTGTCTAACTCAACGCGAATTGGAAATCTACCCTGAAGTTCGGGTATTAGGTCCGAAGGTTTTGAAATATGAAATGCGCCGGCGGCCACAAACAACACATGATCTGTTTTTATTACTCCATATTTAGTATTGACGGAACTTCCTTCCACAATCGGCAGTAAATCGCGTTGTACACCTTCTCTGCTAACATCCGGACCGCCTCCACCCTTCTTGCCGCCGCTGGCGATTTTATCAATTTCATCTATAAAAATAATCCCAGCTTCTTCTGCTCTCCGGATAGCTTCCTCTTTCACCTCATCCATATCGATAAGCTTCGACGCTTCTTCCTCCAATAACATTTTGCGCGCCTCTCCAACTGTCACTTTTCTTTTTTTGCTTTTCTTTGGAAGCATGCCATTAATCATTTCCTGCAGATTCATCATCGAAACTTCATCCATCATACCTGCGCCCACCATGCCGACGTTGGCGCCACTGCTGCCTTTAATGTTAATTTCGATTTTGCGTTCCTCCATTTCACCATTCCTGATTTTTTCACGAAAGTGATTTCTAGTCCTCTCGTTCAGCTCCAGATCACCTTCAGGAATTCCCTGGCTGCTGGAATCGGTGGATGAAAAACCCTGATTTCGTACTGGTTGCTGACGCAACGGTGGGATTAATGCATCCAGGATAATATCCTCTACCGCCTGAGCTGCCTTTTCCTTGACAGCCTCCTTTTTGCCGGCCTTTACTAACGTAACGGATTGTTCGACCAGGTCCCGTACCATGCTTTCCACATCACGGCCAACGTATCCAACCTCGGTAAATTTTGATGCCTCAACTTTAACAAACGGAGCATCAGCAATCTTGGCCAGCCGTCGGGCAATTTCGGTCTTACCGACACCTGTCGCTCCGATCATCAGGATATTGTTTGGTACGATTTCATTTTGAATGTCCGATTTGACATGCATCCTCCGCCAGCGATTTCTCAACGCAATGGCTACATTGCGTTTCGCTTCATACTGCCCAATAATGTATTTGTCGAGTTCTTCAACAATTTGTTTCGGAGTCAAATATTTCGAATCTATCATACGGTTAATCTCTGGATATATTAATTATTTGAAAACGTTCAGCGTAACGGTCCATACCTGCATTTCGTCAGTCTCAGTTGAACAAGATTACTAAGGCCCTATCATCAGAAGATATTTCAATGTTTCATATTTCAGGCCATAATATACCGATGAATTTCTTTGCTATACCTAGTTCACACCTTCCCGACGGAAAATTTGAGTCATAGGAGTCTGCAGGGTAACGGGCTGTTAAAGAGAAACGCAATGGCATGTGGTCTAGTTTAAAAGTTGCTCCAAATCGGTCGTAATAACGCTTTTTCGCAATATCAATCGCCCGCAAATTAAGTCAATCGTCATATGGTTACGCGGTTCGACGTAAGCATTTAGGCCAAAGCTTTGATTTCTGAAAAGGTGAATTTCATTTGTTGCTTTACCTTGTCCTTCAATAACGCGACCTTCAGTACATCATCAACAGAATCCACATAGTGGAAGATCAATCCTCTGATGTAATGTTTTTCAATCTCATCGATATCGCGTTTGTTCTTAGTACTGAGTACAATCTCTTTTATACCACTCCTCTTCGCTGCCAGAATCTTTTCCTTGATGCCCCCTACTGGCAATACCTTTCCGCGAAGCGTAATTTCACCTGTCATCGCTAAATTAGCCTTGATCTTGCGCTGCGTGTAAATGGAAGCGAGCGATGTAAACATCGTAATTCCCGCTGAAGGTCCATCTTTCGGAACAGCTCCCGCAGGAACGTGAATATGCAGATCATATTGCTGAAATACTCTATAATCAATTCCTAAAGACTCAGCATTCGATTTCAAATATGACAGGGCAGCCATGGCAGATTCCTTCATCACATCACCTAACTGACCTGAAATAGTTAGCGTTCCCTTCCCTCGGCTCAGGCTCGATTCTACGAACAAAATCTCCCCGCCCACCTGAGTCCACGCCAATCCTGTTACCACACCCGCAATTTCATTACCCTGATAAAGTTCATCGTCAAAAATTTCGGCCCCTAAAACTTTGCGCACTGTTTCATCGGTTACAACTTTATCAAAGGTTTCTTCAAGAGCAATAGATTTCGCAATACCTCTTATTAATGTGCCAATCTTTCTCTCCAAACCCCTTACACCAGACTCACGAGTGTAGCTGTTGATCAATTTTGCAATCGCTGCCTTTGAAATTTTTACCTGAGAAGACTTCAGTCCGTGCTCAGTCAGTTGCTTGGGCACGAGATGTTTGACAGCGATCTCTACTTTCTCCTCTAATGTATAGCCAGTGACTTCAATAATCTCCATCCTATCGCGCAGCGCTGGATGTATGGTGTCGAGCGTATTGGCTGTGGCGATGAAAAGTACCTTCGATAAGTCGTAATCAACTTCAAGGTAATTATCACCAAACGTGTTGTTCTGTTCAGGATCCAGTACTTCCAGCATGGCAGAAGATGGATCACCGCGGAAATCAGATTTTATTTTATCAATCTCATCGAGGATAAAGACCGGATTGGAGGACTGCGATTTCTTTATGTTCTGCAAGATCTTACCTGGCATGGCTCCGACGTAGGTTTTTCGGTGACCCCTGATTTCAGCTTCGTCGTGGACACCGCCAAGAGACATGCGGACATATTTACGTTGTAGTGCCTTGGCGATAGAACGCCCCAAAGAAGTTTTCCCCACACCCGGAGGCCCGTAAAGACACAGTATCGGTCCCTTCATATCGTTCTTAAGCTTGAGCACCGCCAAGTATTCAAGGATACGATTTTTCACTTTGGTCAACCCAAAATGGTCGTGGTCCAGTATTTTCTTTGCTCTCTTCAGGTCAAAGTCATCTTTTGTGTATTCGCCCCAAGGCAGGTCGAGCATGAATTCTACATAATTCATGGCCACCGGATATTCGGCAGCCATCGGATTTATCCTCAGTAGCTTATCCAACTCTCTATTGAAGTGTTCAGCAACAGGCTTAGACCACTTCTTGCTTTCAGCACGTTTGCGCAGTTTCTCTACTTCCTTATCAGGGCCATCGAAGCCCAGCTCATCCTGAAGAACTTTGATCTGCTGACGCAAGAAATAATCCCGCTGTTGCTGATCAATGTCCGTATGGACCTTCCGTTGTATTTCATGTTTGATTTCCAGCATCTGGATATCCTTCAGCATATATTGGAGCAACAGAGTGCTTCTGTCGATAATATTCTGAGTCTCCAGAATTTTTTGCTTATCAGCAACTTCCACATTGAGATTGGATGAAAGAAAATTTACAAGGAAGGACATACTCGATATGTTGTCGAGTGCTACCTGTGCCTCCAGCGGAATCTCCGGATTCAATTTTAAGATCTTTGTTGCAGCATCCTTCAAAGATTGAACTAATGCCTTTGCTTCCTTGCTGTTGGCATTGATCATCGGTTCGGGTTGCAGTTCAATTCGTGCCGTCAGGTAAGGTTCCTCTTGCACAAATTCTCTGATTGCGAAACGATTCTTACCCTGGATAATTATTGTGGTATTTCCATCTGGCAGTACCAGCATTTTTATAATCCTGGCAACTGTACCGGTCTTGTAAAGATCCTCCAGTGATGGTTCCTCCGCATTAGCATTCTTCTGCGCCACCACGCCTATGATTCTATTTCCCTGATAGGCTTTCTTTACAAGTTTGATAGATTTTTGCCTTCCGACGGTAATGGGTATTACGACTCCTGGGAACAAGACCGTATTTTTTATAGGAAGTATAGAAAGTTCTCCAGGCAAGTCCTCAGGCTTGAGATCGGAATCTTGCTCGGGATTTATGAGTTGAATAAGATCCTCTGAATCTTCCTGGATAAGTTGAATTGGTTTCGTTTTAAACATATGTACACACGGTGCCAAACTGACACAGCCTTACTTAGACGTCTTAAATGGACTCCGACCGAGTTATTGACAATAGTAGTGCCAAGACAGTTGTAAAAGAAGCAAAATTGTCTCAACTTTATCCACTTTGCATTATTTTTTACCAAATAATGGGTCGGTGAAAACCTGTTTTTTAATCTTCATCTCAGCTTTTTTGCTGGTGATCCACACCTCCTCCCTCGCACAAAAGCCAAAGAAAAACTTGAAGAAAGGCGGAGTGGTTCAATTGAATGATAGCCTGACAAGCTACAGCCAATCTGACATTTTTCTTTTTCCAAATACAAATACCGTTAAATATTTCCAGGACCGGGCAAAATTAGACAGGATCAGAGTTCTGGGACCCGCCGGTGATTATGAGCAGGAGTATGTTGAGCTTAAAGCATATGTTAAGGAATTCGGTCCGGAGAATTTTTCCCGCGATACCCAGCTGCTTTGGAATTTAGCAAAACTGTCACAAAAGCTAGGGCCACCTGGTGAGGCTATTCTACTGTATAAATTAGTTCTCAAGCACATGCCACAAACGATTGATGGCAAAAAAGTAAGAACTGAATTCGACACACTGTCAAAGAAGGAAGCGGATCTGTACGTCCCGCTTGAACAATATTACGAATTGGTCGCATACAGAAAAGAAATTGACACGTTGAGGCCTCCACAGGGCGTATTGCTCAATATGGGTGAAGCGATTAATTCAAACAAGGCCGATTATGGTGCAACGATAGGAAACATGGATAACATTCTGCTCTTTACTTCGAAGAGAAATTCTCACGCGGACCCATTAAACAAAAGTTATAATGAGGACTTATTCTACTCTCATAAGCTTGACACACTCTGGGGCTTTGCTGATGAACTGAAAAATATCAATACACCTTATAACGAAGGATCAGCGTGTCTGAGCAAAGATGGGCGACAACTGTATTTTGCAAGATGTAATTCTCCCGACTCCTTTGGGAACTGTGACATATTTTTGGCTGACCTTCGGTCCGACAGCACCTGGGGGAATGTTCGAAATCTCGGACGCAACATTAATTCCTTGGGATGGGATTCCCATCCATCACTATCACATTCTGGTGATACACTTTTTTTTGCGTCTGACCGGATTGGCGGGTTTGGGTACTCCGACATTTATTATTCCACAAAAGATAACAGCGGCGCCTGGCAGAAAGCATTGAATATGGGGCCCATTATAAATACACGCGGCGCGGAGGTTAGTCCCTTTTATCATCACAAGCACAATGTGTTGTACTTCAGTTCAAACGGCCAGCCTTTGACATTCGGTGACTTCGACATCTACAAAGTTTACAAGGAAAACCAGACCTGGCAAGAACCCAAGAATATTGGCCCGCTTGTCAACGGACCCGGTAGTGAATATTATTTTACTATTGATTCAGAGTCAAACTATCTTTACTATGCCAGATCTTCGGAACAGGAAATAGAAAATCTTGATCTCCATTCATTTCCCGTTCCCATGGAAGCACAGCCCCAAGCTATCGCTAATCTAAAAGGTTCGTTGATCAGTTCAGATACGAAAAAGCCTTTTAAGGGGATTGTGTCTGTCATCGACCTTGACAAAGGAGTGGAAGTCGCGCCCAAATTTCTGCGTGATGATGGGTCCTTTGACTTTAAACTCATCAACAAACGCAATTACTTACTGATTATTCAGGGTGATGACTTTTTCCGTATTGAAGAATTATTCTTCATGGACGGCGACATGGAAATGAATCGTGAAGCAGACCCTATCGAAAGCAAAATTGCTTTTGAGTCGCTTGAATTTGAGAATGGGAAAGCTGATATTCTACCATTTATGCATGAAGACCTCGACAGGTTGGCAAATTTTATGATCGATCATCCAAAATACAAATTGAATATTTCAGGACATACCGACTCGCAGGGGAATGAAGATTCCAATCTGCGCCTTTCGCAGGCACGAGCAGATGCTATAAAGGCCTACTTGATTTATCAGTTCAAGATTGCGGCCGCGCGCATCGAAGCGCACGGATTCGGGAGTTCTAAGCCTATTGTCCAGGAGAAATCTGAAAGTGAGCGCAAATTGAACCGGCGAGTAGAGTTCGAAATCAGTCGACCGTGAAACAAAAAATAATTCACCGCGCCTTGCGTGGTGAATTAAATCTTCACAGTTACCTGATGTTACTTTTTTCGGATATAGATATCGCCGTTATAATTTCGTAACGTGATCTCCGGGCCACCACCGTTAATATTGCCGCGTTTCCATTCGTCAACCACAACTCTGTAAACTCCAGCTTTTGCATCTTTCTTTTGAACAGGAGACGTGTTCTGAAAACTGACGTCAAAGTCTGAGTAAATGTCACCGCGCTCCGTCTTCATTTTAAGAGTAGCCTTCGTCGCAGCAGGAAAACTCACATCAACATCACCGTTGTATGTAGTGAATGACATTGGTGTATTTTCCTTTACCTTGTCAAAAGAAATCTTAATTTCTCCATTGTACGTTGTGGCGATTACAGTACCTGAGATACCAGTGGCAGTGATCTCGCCGTTGTGATTTGTGAGCTCCACTTCGCCCTGAATATTGTTAATGACCAAGTCGCCATCGTTATGAGTTTTTGCTTCAACGTCCATCCCGGAAGGTACTTCTATATCAAGTTTCAGGCGATTGTTCCATGTACCTGAATGAACCGATACTGTATTGGCACTCTCCGTTACCTCTAAATCCATACCGCCACCACCGATCCGGCGCAAGCCTCCTTTAGAGTCATCCCTTTCCTCATCGTCTTCATCTTCATCAGATGAATATTTTATCAAAACATCTTTGCGGGCCGTTCCCCTGACAGTAACCGAGCCGTGGTTGATGATCGCTTTCACCTTTCCACGTTTCGCGGGGTCGCTCAGGGGGACTGAAAACTCATTGGGCGATTGTGCCATTACTGAAGACGTAATGAGCAATAGGCCAATCGTTAGTAATATAATTGCATTTATAAGAATATACTTTTTCATGAGAAATAACACTTTAGAATATTAGAACTTTTTTAATTTTCTTTGAATTTCAACTTTAATACCTAATTGACTTTTTCCTTCACATATACATTACCATTAAATGTTTCGAAATCAAGGAAAGCGCCACCGGCCCCAATCTTAAATCGGTTATCGTTTATCTTGTATTTGGTGCCCTTCTCCTTTTGCTTTTTTTCAACATGTGCAGGAAGCTGCTCTAGGCCATCAATATTCGTGTAGAGGTGACCGTTGAAGCTTTGGAAACCCATACTTGCCGCCAGCCCTTTTTGAAATAGAGCATTGATGTCGCCGTTCAAAGTATAAAACCGACAGTCGCGTTGCGGATTTTGTGAATATTCTATGTCAACATCGCCATTTATTGTATGTGCTTCAGCCTCGCGCATAAGGTTGAGCAGTCTGATACCACCATTGATGTTATTGGCTTTGACGACGCCGTGCACGTTTTTTACGACTACCTCGCCATCGTTAATAGTACTTACCAGTAGATTTACACTGCGTGGAACCTTTACCACGAAGTCCATAGAATAGTCATAAGTTTCATGACACGAGCGGCCGTGATCCTGCCAGGAATAACCCCACTTGGTACCCATGTGAGAGTGCCGGGACTTTGAGCTGCTTCTTTCAAAAAAATTGCACGGACTGTTAACATAGAGGATAATAGTGTCGGCCAGGTCCACAATCCCCAATTGAATTTCTGATTTGCCGGTTTCTAATCTGCCATCAGTCTTGGCCCTGATCGTCTTTGTTACGTCGACCTGAATTTTATCTCCGTCTGACGGTTCCACACTGATGTCACCGTTTATGTTAGCAATCATCAACGCGTTATGCGTACCTTTTTTCTCGAATGAAAATTCCTTAGCGATCTTTTCAGTATGCGTCTGGGCTGTAAGGCGCAACGAGATGCCTAAAACCAAGAGGAGACATAATTTTACTTTCATGGTATTGATAAATTTTTCTTGTGGGAGTCATTACTATATGACTTGTATACTTTCCTGTATCTTCTTTTTTATATCCGAAGGTGTGTCACCATCCTCCAGAATCTTCTTAAGTTCTTCGATGGCGCCCTTTTCCTGAAGCTCAGCCATCAGCTCTGCTAACGCAACCTGCACTAATGGAGACTTTTGATGGGAGATCGATCGTATGAGAGCCTCTCTGATCTCACCGTCTATGCTGTATGGCCTCAGTGCTTCCAAGGCCGCAAGTCGAACATTTACATTTTCATCATTATTCAATGTCTGTAACAAGGCGCTGGTGACTTTCAGGCTGACCTGGTCCATATCCTGTGTTAGACTCACTGCTTTTAACCGATCTGTCGCTGATTCTTTCTCAAGCATCGACAACATCATCATTTCCTTTAAGGCGCCGATCTCCTTGCCCAATTCTACGATCTGCTCGTCTTTTTGTGCAGGCGATCGTAAAATGTAGCCGACGACCAGTCCTATCAATAAGGTTACGGATGCAAATGCAAGGCGGGGTGCAAAATCGCTCCAGTTAAAAAGGTTTTTCCAACGCGATTCCTTCCTTGTTCCTTTCTCAGCCTTCAGCATCTGACGGAACCGATCATCAAGCGTCGCGGAAGGATCCGGACTGTCCAATCGCAGGATCTGGTCCTCCAATTTTTCAAGCCCTTCAAAGTCTTCTATCCTAATCAATCCCTGCTCGATGAGATCTTCCATTTGTTTAATCTCCTCGGAATTGGCTTCACCGGAGTTGTACCGATATAGCAAATGACTAATTTTACCCGCCTCCATATCAAATATGTTTTTCTAGTTCTGTATACACGGCTTTTAATTCCTGCAAGGCCCTGAAGACTTTTACTTTTACAGCTCCTTCAGAACATCCTAGTATTTCGCCTATCTCCTTATACTTCTTGTCCTGGTATTTGCTCAGCAAGAGTATTTCCCGCTTGTCCTCCGGAAGCCTGTCCATGGCGGCCGACAAAATTTGCAGCTCTTCATCTTTTTTGAATTCCGACAGCCGATTTTCGTCTGTTCCTAATCGTTCCTCCCAATTTTCAATGGATTCTTTATGTCGCAATTTGTTCTTCCTGAAATTGTCGTGATTCACATTACGCGCTATGTGAAACATCCACGTCTTGAAATCACCCTCTCCACGGAAGAGATAACGGTATTTCAATATCCGGTAGAAAACATTTTGAACGAGGTCCTCACTTAGTTCGGCATCCTTATTCATTCCATAAAAGAAACCAAACAACGGCTTCTTATAGCGCGCGAACAGCAAGCCAAGAGTATCCAGATGGCCATCTCTCACCTTGATCATCAAGGCATTGTCCGATAATGCTTCCAAATGCGGCGATAAAGTTTTCACGAAGGGAAACCTGCGGTCTTTAAAAAGGTTACAGAGAAAGTTAGAAGTTTCCCTAGAATATCAGGCAAGGATCGGCGTCAATTATCCCATTTTGGAACATGTCGCAAGGGGCGCAAACAAGAAAAAGGCATCGAAAGATGCCTTTATAAAAAAAAGTTACTGGCTAGTGTGGAATCACGGATTTCTGGAGTGAAGTTTATTTCTTTCATCCTGCAACTCGCGCGACAATTTTGTTTGTCGTTCCATAGCGCGTTGCTTATATTCCTCAAACTCATGAGTCAGCGCTGCGACCGCAAGATTCCTTTCGCTTAGCGAATTGCTTTGCAATTTCATCCTCCCAATCACCAGTCCTAACATTACAAGCAGTCCGGCAATAATTACTGCAACCGTGGTTATAAACGTTCCCTTGTTAAAATCTATTCCGATAACATTAATGTGAGTGCTGGCGTGCATGACTTCCTCCATGGACTTTTCCTTAGCCTTATATGCTTCCAGGGACTGATTCAATTCACCTTTCAATTTGTTGATATTCGACTGCGCCTGCTTAATTGAAGCCTCTTTGGCCGCGATCGAATCCTGAGCAATTTTCCAAACGCCATCGAGAACTGATTCTTTTATAACTTTGTAGGCACCGTAAGAAGAAGACTTGGATTTCATATAGAGAAATCTTTCGTGCAGGCTAGGATTCTCTTGAAGAGTCGGTTCAACTTGAGAAAAGGAAACGTTAAAAGCCAGCAACCCAACCAACAGAACAAATAGCATTCTCATATCGAAAAAGATTTTAGTGAACAAATAAAATTAGTCTACCCGCCAAACGCTGGTAAAGTTTAACTGTTTCAACAACTTAATAAATCGTTTAAGTACGTTGATTCGCGATTAAAGGTAGTAAAATTATTTTTTCTTCTTGAAAACCAACTGGGTCTGTTGAGTAGCAATCACATTATTGAACAGTTCTTTAAGGTAATGATACTCGTGTGATGAGAAAACTGGCTTACCGATAAGCAATGAATTATTCATCGACAATTTGTTAGACGCATTTTGAATTTCAAATGTGTAGCGCCCTCCATTATTCGGCATAGCAAGTGCAACCTTTGGTGGTATTTCATCCAATTCATATTCCGAGGGATAAACGAGATTCAAAATGAGAATTTCCTCCAATGGTGCTCCAAAATCCACGGGATACAGTCGCTCTGTTGATCTGAATGGATTTCTTTTCCATTGTTCAATAATAAATGGGTTGAAAACGACAGTATTTCCATTTAACAGATCGCCCATATCGACATCAATCTCAAGGTTGACAACCAGCGGCTTTCCATCATTATCAAAATTCTCCAATTTGCAATCGGTGACCGTCAGTCCCTCAAGTCGATTTTTAATAGCCTTGATGTATTCATTTTGATCGCTGAATTGAGCGATTTTTCGCCGCTCATTAACACCGGCGTATCCGGTGTATGAGTACTGAATAGACCCTTTCATCCCTGTATTACTCAATGCAAGGTTTACGATGGCAATCGTTCTTTCCCGCTCGGCAGGCTTCAAATCGTACCAGTAAGATTCCTTATCGCCAAGGACACGACCCTTGCCATTGAGACATCGCTCAGGCACGAGACCAAATGGATGGAAATCGTCTGTGGCGTCTAGCAAATATGTCTTTCCTGCAATGTCCACCTTTGCGATCACATAATTGAAATCGCTGAGGACCGGATACAATTCAGTAACCAAGCCGTTTTCGCGCGTTGACAACAATACTGGCTCGACTGCAAAACCCGCATATTTTAATGCAGCAATGAGCGACAGATTGATGTCACCCACATTTCCTGTTTTAGATTCGAAGGCTTTTTTTATTCCAAGTTCACTGTACTTCCCGTATACGTTGTTCCACCGGTACCACCCTTTAATGAAATCATAAATTCTCTTTGCCTTTATCAGCTCTTCATGCTCGCCGGCAATGAGTTTCTCAACTTCCTTATCCAAAACATCCTTACCCCGTTTAATCTGAAGGCCAAACTCTGTGTTCAGCCTGAGTTCCTCATCGGCGTCTTTCCATTCCTTGGTGATTCGATCCTTGCGGCCGTCAAAATAATTGATTTGAGAGAGCTCAAAATTGACCGACGACAAGAAATTGGATCTTGCGGTCATGTAATCCTCCTCCCGAAAAGCGGGAATATTCTTTATCCCATATTTTAATCTGGCGCAATCAGCCGCGTTTCCGGGTCCAAAACATTCCGTAACCCGCTTGCTTTCATTTGTTGTCAGACTCAGGAACCCCTTCAACGAAATATTATAAATATAATTGGCGGGAATAAGGCACCAGTATTCACTTTTAAGCTTGGGAATTTCACTTTGAAATTCCCAAGAACGGAAATTATAAAGGAAGGGGGATTCTAAGACATATTGAACCTCGATAACACTGCCAAGTTTCACATTGGGTATCGCGAATCTTTTTGCGTCGAAGAACCTGCTCAGGTTTGAAGTAAATATGTTCTTCGGCTCCAATTTGGTCTCTCGCATTGATCCGTTTTCTATATTAAAGGATGAGCCTTTGATAGATATGATCTTTTCCATCCGACCCTCCGACTTTCGAAGGGGAATTTCGAATGTTCCATACGACAGACCCTCCTGTTTCAGGATCTTAATCCTAGCATGATATTCAAACACTAAATTGTATTCATGATTGACATACGCTTCCCCGAATTCGTCAAGAACCAGTGCGACTGCCGAACTATCGGCATCGTACTGTTTGATCTCAAGCTCGCGATAAGTTGCTTGGCCGTAAGGAAATCCGTTTCCCTGACCAAAGCACACCAAAAAGTTTAAGTAGAAGAAAACGAAAGTCAATTGCCGCATAACTGCCAGAAGCGTTGAATCGCCGTGATTATATTCGTCATGAAGTCATGGTGTAACCCCTGAACTTTCACGATTTAAGGACTTTGTAGGCGTGGTTCCATTGGTTTTGCAGGAACCCCGGAATGCACCATAACATACATAACGGTTCGATAGCACGGGACGCCTGAACCTTGCCCAAATCGGAGACTTCCCAACCAAAGGCTCTCAAGATATCGGAGGCTTCCTTTTTTGATCCTTCATCATCTCCACAAATGAACATCGTCGGCGGACCACCCAGCAACTTGGGGTTGACCATTAACGTATTGCCTACACAACTAAACGCCTTAACAAAATGAGCATCAGGAACCCTGCGCTGCAGTCTTTCCATCAATGCGTCATCCAGCGTTGTAAAAAAACTTAACACCCCGTTTTCAGGCGGAACGTCTGCGATAGGGTTGGTAGTATCGAGTATTGTCTTGTGCTTCAAATTGGTGTCAATGCTGGCAACAACTTTTTCCGCCACGGTCCCCTTGACCGCCAGGACTATAATTTCACCAAATTCTGAACTCTCTTCAAAACTGCCCAGTCGAATTGACTTATTCTTTTCCTGTAAACCCTGGAGTTTGCTGATGTCGCGTGTCCCTACCATCACTTCATACTCATGCTGGACAAATCCGGTGGCGAGCGCCTGCGCTACATGACCGGAGCCGAGAATACCAACTCTGTTTTTGCCCATGGCACGTCTATAATTAGGCTCCTTAATATAGATTTGCGGTGATCGAAACAGTTGCTCGCTGAAAGCGCGCCTAGGTCACCTGCCGTTTTCAAACTATTAATATATGATAAAAATAGGACTGCTGTCTGATACTCATGGCTACCTGGATCCAAAAATTTTTGAATACTTCAAGGAGTGCGATGAGTTATGGCATGCGGGCGATATTGGGAGTACAGAGTTGGCCGATGCACTGGAAAAATTCAAGCCGCTTCGCGCAGTTTTCGGAAACATTGATGACATCACCCTGCAAAGCCGGTACCCAGAAGATCTCATTTTCAATTGCGAACAGGTTAAGGTCTGGATAACTCATATCGGTGGAGCGCCTCCCAATTATAATCCTAGCGTGAGAAAAAGGTTAAGGCAAAATCCTCCTAACCTTTTTATCTGTGGACATTCCCATCTCCTGAGGATAAAACGGGATCCAAATTTTGAGGACATGCTCTATCTGAACCCCGGGGCGGCTGGGAATCAAGGTTTTCACGCGATGAAGACGATCGTGAGATTTACCGTTAATGGATCGAAAATTGAACAATTGCAAGTGGTAGAGCTGGGAAAAAGAGGCGCGTTGATATAGCTTTCAGCTTTCAGTTTACGGCGTACAGCTGCTGGGCGCACGCTGTAAGCCGTAGGCTATATACTGTACGCTGTCTGCTGTCAGCTCAAACGTATTGATTTAGCATGACTGGCATGACAAGCATGAGAATATCCTCGCTGTTGTCTTTTTCAGCCGGTAAAATTACTCCTGCCTTGTTAGGTGCCGACATCGTCAGCTTTATCTTTGGCGAATCCATGTTAGAAAGCATTTCGATCAGGAACTTGGCATTGAACCCGATTTCAATGTCCTCGCCATCGTGTTCACAAGATAGCCTTTCATTAGCCTCATTAGAAAAGTCAAGGTCCTCGGCCGAAATCTGAAGTTCACTGCCGGTAATTTTTAACCTTACCTGATGCGTAGTTTTATTCGCGTAGATGGATATCCGCTTCAGTGCACCTAATAAATCACTGCGTTCAATCGTCATCTGAATGTTATTCTGCGTCGGAATCACATTGTCGTAGTCCGGGAACCGTTCATCAATCAATCTGCAGATCATTTTTATATGGCCGAATTTGAAGTAAGCATTTGACATGTTGAAGCTTACGCTAACTTCTGTATTTTCAGAGGGCAAGGTTGCCTTCAAGAGGTTTAATGCCTTTCTCGGAATAATTATCGAGCTACCATTTGAAGATTTTACGTCCGACCTTCGATACCTGACAAGACGATGACCATCCGTTGAAACAAAAGTCGAGCTCTTTTCGCCAAGATTAACATAGACGCCCGTCATAGCGGGCCGGAGCTCATCATTACTAGTTGCGAAGATGGTGTTATTAATAGCCCTTGCCAGAACCTCCGTGGAAATTTCGGCGCTGAAGTCATTTGAAACGGATGGGACCTTGGGGAAGTCGGTTGCATTTTCTCCTGATAACTTGTACCGACCATTGTCAGAAATTATTTCGATGCTATAAGTTGACTCGTCGATGGAAAAAGTCACTGGCTGTTCAGGAAGATTCTTGAGGGTATCCAACAAGATTCTTGCAGGTACTGCTATGCTGCCCTTTTCTTTTGATTCAACCTGCAGGTCAGTAATCATCGACGTCTGAAGATCGGAAGCAGTAACCGTTAATGAACCCTTCTCAAGCTCAAAAAGGAAATTCTCTAAAATGGGCACAACCGGATTAGTCGTAATAACACCATTAATATTGGATAGCTGCTTAAGCAAGTAAGCAGAATTGACAATAAACTTCATTGGAGACAGTGGTTTGATTTTAAGCGGAGGTAAAGTTATAAAGAAAACCGAATAATAAAACCCGGCTTATCAAACTCTAAACCAATGTTTTCCGGAAGTTTAAACCTTTTCAAAGAACCCTTTTCGTTTGAATATATTTTGAACCTTGGCGGGTGAAAAATAGGCCCAATCTGTACCATTTATCAGGCCGGGTATCAATGGGCCGCCATCAGATCTCGGCTTGTACAACTTCAGAGTGTAGGAGCGCTGACCAATATCCCTAACGGTTATGATCATGGCCGAAGAAGACTTAGAAGTGGTGTCAACTAAGACACCGCCATTGCTATATTCCTCGACGGTTAGCAACGATACATCGTCCAGGAAGTCATTTAATTTCGATGTATCAACCGTAGCCAGACCCTGCACCGCAAAATAGTTGTCCTGAAAAATTACTTCAAAATCGTCGGATGGCTCATTCGGGAATTGTGCCTCCAGGCTTTCAAAATTTCTCCAATTGAAACCAAATACAAGTTTATCCTTCCAATCCTTTTCCTCTGCCTCAAAAATTCCGGCGACATAGACGCGATATCCCGGGATAGTAACGAGGTATGGTTTCTCTTCACCGTTCTCTAACCGAAAATAGGCCTGGGTTTTCTGTGCATTTCCCCCTGCATAGAACGTTGTCTCCGGGCTGCCGGAGGAGAATAGGGAAACCTTCACCCCATTTTGCTTCAATTCGCGACTAACCGAGTCCTGTATTGTCGATGGAAGGGGTCGTTTGGGTTCGGCTTGCTGAAGAGTGGCAAACAACACCTGAATCATGGAGGCATCAGCATCAAACTGATTATTTACTTTCCATTTCGATCCATTAAACTTCAATTCGACCTTACCGGTCCTCGATTCAAGCACAACCTGATCGACGGCTTTCTGGTCATAATTTCTGAACATATCTCTGTCCACATCAACTGTCCCATTGTCCTTTCCCAGGAAATAGACGAGCGCTGTGACGCAGCACAATGCGCCGAAAAGGATAGCAAGCCTTTTGTTCTTGGTTTCCTGCATCTTAAAATTTGGCAAATTTCCGTTTTCGCAAATAAGACCTCAGTACACCATACGCTATCAAGATCAATAGTGGTAACGTGAGATTCAATACCTGCCATTTCACACGGCCATCTTTTATTTTGACCTTATCCAGCGGACGGATTCTTACTTCCTTGTTGCGGGCCTGGATCAACCCGTTTTCATCCGTCAAGAAGGCCATAATGTTCAGCAAAAAATCTTTGTTGGCAAAAGTCCTGTTGGTCATCGGGTCGAAACCCAAAGGCTGGGGCTGATTTGTGCGTGGGTTCACATCGTTGCGCGCTAAATCACCGTCTGCAATGATCACAAGTTTAGTGGGGTTACTTTCATCTCTTTTCTGAGACGACTCGAATCCTTGCGGGGGAAATCGATTTTTGTACAATGAGGTGAATTTGCCTTCCAGCAGAATTCCGACAGGAATAAAACGGGTTGAATAGTCACTATCCCTTAAATTCTTTCTAAGCTCATTGATGTTGATATGAACCGGTGTCGCAATTTTTCTTGAATAAGGCGAAGTCATAAGCAATGGTGTCTTTTTTATGCCTGGAGCCTTCACGGTATCGATGCTACTGCAGAAGCGCGTAAGTATTGCATCGAGATTGCGTGTAACCGGATGGTTAGCAAACTCGCCTATCAACGGAAAGAACGGCCATTCTATCATTTGGATTCGTGGTTTCCCCCCTACCTCGCCCGTGATCACGGGATACATTCCCGATCGTCTGTCCTGTACAAGGTCAGGGTTGATGCGCACGCCGTATTTGAAAAGCTGATCATCAAGGTTAAGGTTACCCGGCCCGGCAAAATAATCATCCCGCGACAGGCTGTCCATCGATGCGTTCACCTTATCAATAAGAAAGAGGATCTTTCCACCTCGCATTATATATTGATCGAGCAAGTATTTATCCACCTCTGAAAATATTTTCGTTGGTTTTGCTATGATCAGCGCATCAAACTGTTTTAGGTCAGCGGCCGATGATAGTTCAATCTGGAAAACATCATAGACCTTTTCCAGTTCATTGAACAGGCTAAAACTATTCAGGGAGTCGAGTTCCCCATGACCCGATAAAAAGCCAATTTGCTTTCGATCTGTATTCACAAGGTTATACACCGCACTTATAATTTCATACTCGACGCCTTCGATGGACTGATTAATTTCCTCCTCGGGTGTGCCGGCCTTATTGCCTTTTAGCAACATGACGCCCGTCTCAACACCTTCGTAGGAAACGATCACTCCGGGGAAGATAATTCTCTCCTCACGCTGTCCTTCTCTTGTGTCGATGATGTTTGTGGGTTGAATCCCACGTGCAGCGAGATCGGCCATAAATTCGTTCCGTGCGTTTTCACTCATAGCAGCTGCCGGATTGGATACAGCGTAAGTGATTTTATTCCCCGAATAAATTCTGAATTCCTCCAGGGTTTCCAGGATTGCTTTCTGAAACCGCTGAAAGCTGGCATTTAATTTCCCTTCCAAAAAAACCTCTACATGAACCTCCTCGTCCATGTTTTGAAGAATGCGCACGGTTTCTTCCTTGAGGCTATACCGTTTTTCCTCCGTGAGATCTATCCTAAAAAATTGCTTTGCCGCCAACAGATTCAGGAGAACAATGAAAACAAATCCATTGGCAAAGATCAATATATCTTCAAGCTTCTTGCTCTTCCAGTTTACCATTGTCTGCTGCCCAGAATTACTTTTGTTATAGATAACGTCAAAAAAACAATACTTAGGAAATAGATTATATCACGCGTATCCAAAAGGCCCTTGCGCATGGAGTCATAATGGTAAAGTATGCCAAGCTGTTTTATAAATAACGCCTCCGAAGACCAGAGGTTAAGGGTCGACACGGAATCAAAACCCAGGAAGCTAAGAAAGCAAAAGAAGGAGGCAAGAAGAAAGGCGACGATCTGATTGCGGGTAATACTGGATGCAAGTATTCCAATGGCGCAAAATGCAGCGGCTAAAAAAGCGATGCCGATGTAGGAACCGATAACGCCAGGTGTGTCAATGTTCCCAGCGGGATTTCCGAGGACATAAATCGTATAATAGTATAGCAACGTCGGGAATAGCGCTACAATCACGAGAAAGAAATTTGCCAGGAATTTTCCCAGGATAATGTCCCAGTCATCGAGCGGTTTTGTCAGCAACAATTCAATAGTACCTGCTTTCTTTTCCTCCGCGAAACTTCTCATTGTAATAGCTGGCACCAAAAAAATGAATACGTATGGACCAAGGAGGAATAATGTATCCATGTCGGCATACCCATAGTCCAATACGGCAGTATCGGGGAACACCCACATCAATAGTCCGATGGCTGTGAGGAAAACTCCAATAACGATGTATGCAATCAGAGAATTTAAAAAACCGTTGAACTCTTTCGACAGGACCTGTAGCATAGAATTATCGAATAACGATTATAGATTGACGATTGCAGATTGGACATCGATTGCCGGCTAGCCGCAAAGTTGCCCTCAAAGCGGTGTTCCTACTATCTAATCTTTGAATTTTCCAATTTTCCAATTTAGTCTTCTTTCTCATGCATCGCGGGCGTAATAGTCAAATCGCGGAAAATATTTTCCAGTGAATTTTCTTCCTGTTTCAATCCGATGAGTGATACGCTCTGCTCTGAGGCAAAACGAAAGATTTCAGGCCGGACATCAACTGTTCCATCAGCAATCACTTTATAACTAAAACTTTCCATGGTCAGGATTTCTTTAACACCAGGGAGTGACTTAAGCTTAACTTCGTCTATCTTTCCTTCAAACTGAACCACTATCACGGAGCCGGTAGCATGCGCTTTTAGAATGAATTCGAGCTTATCATCGGCAACAATTTTCCCTTTGTTGATTACAATAACCCTGTCGCACAAAGCCTGAACCTCCTGCATGATATGGGTTGAAAACAGCACCGTCTTTTGCTGACTGATCATCTTGATTAGTTTTCGAATTTCGACGAGCTGATTAGGATCCAGGCCGGATGTTGGCTCATCTAGAATAAGGATCTTAGGATCGTGAATCAGAGCCTGTGCAAGACCAACTCGTTGTCTGTATCCTTTCGACAACGTTTCTATTCTCTTATTCTGCTCCGGGGTCAAACCGCAGAGATCCACAATCTCTTTCACCCGACCCTTCAATTTTTGCCCAGTCAGGCCATAAAGTTTTCCTACGAATGTCAAATATTCATGGACGTACAAATCAAGATAGAGTGGATTGTGTTCAGGCAGATACCCAGTAATTTGTTTTACACGCATGGGTTTTTCAGCTACATTAAAACCACCCACCCAAGCCTCTCCAGAAGTCGGCGGCACATAACATGTTGCTATCTTCATCGTTGTCGATTTCCCTGCACCATTGGGCCCAAGAAAGCCAACAATCTCGCCTTCCTTGATGTCAAAAGAGATTGCATTCACGGCCTTTTGCGAACCATAGGTCTTTGTTAAATTCTTCAGTTGTAAAGACATGACAATTACGCTTTAAGGAGGGCGTTTAGATCCTGTAAACCAAAAGCCGAAGCTAATACTAAAAAATTAAAGTTGACGCGAATATTACGTCCGCCCACGTACGTTTGGACTGTTAATTGCAATTGAACTGAACAAATAAATTTTACAACTTTGTACACCGAAACAAAAATACACATGCGTTTCTTATTTATTGCTTTATGTCTTTCAATTTCAACATTGTCTTTCGCCCAGCCTGGCTATAACCTTCAATTCAAGATTACTGGCTTAAAAGATACGATCGTGTATCTTGGTCACTTCTACGGTGAGGCTACCTACATTAAGGATACAGCTCAGGTAAACAGCGAAGGTGCTTTTTCTTTTCAGGGAAAAAATACACTTAGACAGGGCGTTTACTTTCTGGTGCTGGGAAAAAATAAACAGTTCGATCTGGTAATGGGAAGCGATCAGCACTTTGCCATGGCGACGGATCGCAAGGAGTATTACATGAACATGGTAGTGACCGGCGACGAGGATAACAGGCTATTTTTTGAGAACATGATGTTTAATATGGAACGGCATAAAGAAGCGGAGCCGTTTATCAAAATCATCCAGGATAGTACCCTTGCGGAAGATAAAAAGAAAGAAGCGCGAGAGGCATACTCGAGAATAAATGACAAGGTGGTCAAGTATCAGAAAGAACTGATCGTAAGACATCCAACCACGTTAACCGCGCGAATAATAAAGTCCAACCAGTCCGTTGCGATTCCTGAACCTCCAAAGAAAGTGGATGGTACTATCGATAGCACCTTTCAACTTCGATGGTACAGGGAGCATTTTTTCGATAACATGGATCTGGCGGATGATGCTTTTCTACAGATGCCAAAACCGATTTACAGAGATAAGATCAATGAATATCTTGACAAATTGTATTCACAACATCCAGATTCGCTTACAGGGGGTGTGGAAAAAATTGTGACCATGGCCAAGAAAAATCAGGAAACATACAAGTATGCGGTTTGGACGTGCATGCTCAAATACCAGCAACCAGAAATCATGGGTCTGGACGAAGTATTTGTCAATCTTTACGACAAATATTTCGCCACGGGGGAAATGAATTACTGGGTTAATGACAAGATGAAAACGAATCTGAAGGAGCATGCTGACAGGTTGCGCAAGAGTCTGGTTGGGAAAACCGCCCCGAACCTTATCATGCAAGATTCGAATTTTAAACCTCGTTCAATGTATGACATTAAGAACAAGTACACGATCTTATTTATTTTCGACCCCGACTGCGGGCATTGTAAAACAGAAACACCTAAACTCGTCTCCTTATACAACCAGAAAAAATTTGATCTTGAAGTTTATGCGGTAAGTGCCGATACTTCGATGGCGAAAATGAAAGACTACATCAAGCAAATGAATATGAGATGGATCACTGTTAATGGACCGCGGACTTACGTGGGTCCTTACCAGGATTTGTATGATGCGCAGACTACCCCATCCCTGTACGTGTTAGACACAAAGAAAAAAATCATAGGCAAAAAAATCCCTGCAGACAAACTCGATGAATTCCTTACTCACTACGAGAAATTCCAAAAGGAAAAAGCGGCCGGAGAAAAAGCGAGGGCAACGCCCAAATCATAGGAGATCCGTTGGCAGACTCATTTAGATCGAAATATTCACCCAAAAACAACCCCCAAATTTCACTGGAAACGGCCTTTTGTAACATTTTTTAAATTTTAGTCGTCTAACCATGCAACTATTCACCTAACATGGAGTATCTATTGTAGAGTATCTTAAGGAAATTACCGATAACTTAAATTTTTAGCAATGGCATTTCTTGATAAACTTCTGGGCAAAAAGAAAAAAACGGTGCTCAAGCCAAAGTGCCCGATAACCAAAGAGTCGATTGAAGAAGGATTTGGTTTCATGCTTACCACAGCTCAGGTAATAGCATCCAAAAAGTACTGGGACATGATCATGACAGAACCTGAAACCATGTCTTATACCGTTTCACATTTTAAGAATCAGCCCTCCGGCACCCAAATGCGGAACATGATCTTTGAAAAATATAGCAGCGTGGATAAGCCTTGGATAATTTCAGACTCATGCATAAATCTTTTTGAACAGATTGACAAAAATTCGGCGCGAGAAAATGCAAGAAAGTGGTGGGCTAATGAGGGATCGTTCAACCCGGAGAATTCTGGTCCTGCAATGGTAGCCCTGGATCCGCAGACCTACAAGTCTTTGAAGGATTATGCCGTCTTGGAAGCCGGGCGTTCAAAAATAGTTTTACACTAGGATTTAATCAGGTTTAGGTAGATAAAAAAGGCTTGAAGCGAAAGCTGAACAACAGCGGAGCTTTGAGCTTTTTGCTTATATGATCTGGGTTTCGTTTTAAATTATATCTTCAAACTTTCAGATTTCCAATCTCCCAATCTATTCGCCACCAAGTCCCGAGGACACAAAGTTTCACTAGGGTTTTTGCTCACCGTCCAATACTTTAACCACTCTAAATGCTTGCCTCAATCTTCCAATTTTACAATTTTACAATCTTAACTATTCCTTTCAATTGTAAACTGTACGAGTTTTATGAGCGACTGCTTGTAAGAAGTGTCAGGAAAGTCATGCAATAAGCTGAGTGCCTCCTTGTGATATTTATTCATTGAAGTTATTGCGTACTCCATGCCACCCGATTGTTTTACGAACTGAATAACTTCCTTAACTCGCCGGGGCTTCTCGCTATCAGTTTTTACAATATTGATAAATTTTCGTTTCTCTGTCCAACTGGCTTTCGATAGCGCATAAATTAGTGGCAGCGTCATTTTTTTTTCCTTAATGTCAATTCCCACGGGTTTGCCAATTTCCTGTTCTCCATAGTCAAACAAATCGTCCTTGATTTGAAAAGCCATCCCGATCTTTTCTCCAAATTGCCACATTCGCTGCACCACTTCGGTCGTAGCACCAGCTGAGCTTGCGCCCACGGCGCAGCATGAAGCAATCAATGAGGCAGTTTTCTGACGTATGATTTCATAATAAATATCTTCGGTGATATCAAGGCGCCTCGACTTTTCGATTTGCAGTAACTCCCCTTCGCTCATTTCGCGTACAGCATCCGTGACAATCCTAAGCAAGTTGAAATCGTTATTCTCAACAGAAAGCATCAGGCCCCTTGTTAAAAGAAAGTCTCCAACCAGCACGGCGACCTTATTCTTCCATAGTGCATTGACCGAAAAATAGCCTCGCCGGTAATTAGCTTCATCTACAACATCATCGTGAACCAGTGCCGCAGTGTGGAGGAGTTCTATCAGCGACGCTCCCCGAAAAGTTGATTCGTTGATTTTTCCGCAAGTGCCAGCCGACAAAAATACGAACATTGGCCGCATTTGCTTGCCTTTCCTTTTTACGATGTAATTCATAATCTTGTCCAGCAAAAGGACATTGCTTTTCATGGACGCCCGGAATTTTGGCTCAAATTCCTCCATCTCGCGAGCTATTGGGGCTTTGATATCTTCCAGACGTAAGGGCATGCGCGACAATAATACGCATTGATTTTTATGTGTTGAAGTCTTTTAATATTTTAAAAAAAACGATTCAAGTTCATGCTAGCGGCCCGCCTAGACTCTCTTTTGCAACGTGCCAGGACCAGTCCAATGCCAACAAGCCAGCCAGAACCTACTTAAGTATTGTTAGTGGTGGACAAACTTCTTAAGAATTGAATATGTATTGTAAATTTCCCGTTAGTTTGAACTTAACGCTTGCCAGTCTTCAAAGGAAACAAGACTATCGCTCGTGCAACTTCCAGCGGGAAAGTCCTGACACATAAAATTTTCAGAAGTGATTAAGAAAAAGACATTTATCGCTCCTTCACCGTCCAACGTAATCCTGGAATTAATTTCCTATAACCGAGATTCGCATGTCAGAATAGATAATCTAAGTCCCGACGAGCTGCTACAGAAGATGCAGCCAGACTGTGTGAACTGGATTAACGTCGACGGTCTGAGCAACCTGGAAATCCTTGAAAAACTTCAGACTCATTTTTCTCTTCATTCCCTGCTTATCGAAGATGTGTTAAACGATCAGCGTCCCAAGTCGGAGGAGTTTGACCATTATTTGTTCTTTACCTTGAAAATGTTGTACCGGATTGATGATACATGTATTGATTACGAACAGATAAGTTTCGTACTCGGCCCGAATTTCTTGTTATCATTTCAGGAGAAAGAAGGCGACCTGTTTGACGGTTTTCGGGACAGAATCCGGCTCGACCTTGGGAAAGTGAGAAAGAAACAGTCCGATTACCTTTTATACCGGCTTATTGATATTATCGTAGACAACTATTACAATGTACTCGACAGAATTGGGGACCTGATCGAAGAAACAGAGGACGACGCCTATGAGAATCCTTCATACAAAACGTTCCATGAAATTCAATCCTTGAAAAAAGAACTGATTTTTTTAAGAAAGGCGCTGTATCCTTTGAGGGAAGCGCTTAGCAAGATTGTTAAGGGCGAATCCGGATTTATCCACGATGACAACCTTCCGTTTTTCGCCGATGTCTACGACCACGTGGCCCACCTGATCGATTCCCTAGATACATATAAAGATCTTACCTCGAGTCTTCTCGACATTCATATCAACGCTATGAACACCCGCATGAATGAGGTAATGAAGGTATTGACCGTCATTTCAACCATCTTTATGCCCTTAACCTTTATCGTGGGTGTTTATGGAATGAACTTCGAATATTTACCGGAACTGGGATGGAGATGGGGATACTTTGTTGTGTGGGCGATCATGATCGCTATCGTCGTGGGTATGCTGCTGTTCTTCAGACGAAAAAAATGGTTTTAATCGGTGGGAGATTCCATCTCCAATTTTATTTCCACAATCTCGGGAAGAGTTTTATTTAATTTCAAGATCTTGAACTTGTAGTTCCCCATTACAAATGTGTCTCCCTCCTTAATCATCGGCCGATGAAAGGTTATCATTCCTGATAATGTTTCATAATCCTCGGATTCAGGGAATGGCACTTCAATAAATTTGTTTATGTCATGTATAGAAGATTGCGCAACCACTTGATAGACTTGCTTGTCAAGTAGTGTAACAATTTGTTGTTCATGGTCATGCTCATCCTGAATCTCTCCGACAAGTTCCTCCAGGATGTCTTCTAACGTGACGATGCCGATAGTCCCCCCAAATTCGCTTACGACAATAGCCATCTGTGTCTTTCTTCGCTGAAACTCACGCAGCAAGGCATCGATAGGTTTGCTTTCCGGTATAAAATGCGCGGGGCGCATGACGTCTTTCAACCCTTTGCCTGTACGCTGAAAGTAGGCAGTGAGCACATCTTTGGCGTGCACTATGCCGATAATTTCATCAAGTGAATTTTCAAAAACAGGGTATCGGGAATATCCTTCCTTTAGAATAACATCCATGGAATCCTGCAGGGACAATGTGGCTTTTAAGCCGCTGATCTTAACCCGTGGCACCATGACCTGACGCACGATACGGTCATCAAAATCGAACACATTCTGGATCAGCTCCCGTTCTGCTGGCTCTATTGCCCCTCCCTCCTCGCTCTCGGCAATTATCAATCGCAATTCCTCTTCTGAGTGTATTTCCTGTTCGCTGATCGGTTTGACGCCGAATATCTTCAGGATGATATTTGCGAGTCCATTCAGCAACCAGATGAAAGGCTTGAAGACGGTGTAAAACAATCTGAGGGGAAGAGAAATTCTAAGGGTCGTGGATGTCGGGTAACGTATCGCCAATGACTTTGGTGCCAATTCGCCGAAGACAATGTGCAAGATCGTGAGGATGGCAAAAGCCACCGGAAGGGCTATGCTATGAGCTAGCGATGGACTTATCTGCAGACCAAGGGCAGTCATAAGGTTGAGGATTATCTCAGACATGACGTCTTCACCAACCCATCCCAATCCCAGACTGGCTAACGTTATTCCCAATTGTGTTGCGGCGAGATATCCGTCTAGGTTGTTGATAATATTTTCAGCAGCGCGCTTGGAGAGGTTTCCTCTTTCAAGCGCTATTTGTGAAGATCGCACTTTGACAATTGCGAACTCGGCGGCTACGAAAAAACCATTCAATACAACTAAAAGCAGGGTTACAATAACATCAAATGCCATACGGATTCACCATGGCAAAGTTAGTAAGAAAGCAGGGGCACAGGGTTTTTATTTTTCTTCTGGCTTAGGTATAGGGTATAGGGTATAGGGTATAGGGTATAAGGTATGCTGATAGCGTGTTGTGTAGTACTTGGTCACTTCCGTGTTCGACGACAAGGATCGGAATACCTGCAAACCGAAGGTGTCGCACTCCCTATACCCTATACCCTATACCTTATACCCTCAAAGCATCAAAGCTTCTTCTCCAATTCAGTAATATTATCCTGCGCCTCATTTTTGCCTAGCGACAGTGCTTTCTTATACAGTTCAACAGCTTCTCTCAGCGTCTCTTTCTTCTTGCGTGGCGCCAGCCGCGTACGGTTGGCCGCTTCTTCCACAGCTTGAGCTCTTGCGTAATACGCATCCGCTTCACTCATCTTGCTTTGGATCATCAGTTCCTGAACCCTTGCTTCAATCAAGGCGAGTTCCTGTGTTTTCGTTTCAATTTGCGTCTGCTTGTCTGTGAGCTCGGCCTCTTGCATCCCCACTGTAGTAATCAGATTTTGATTTTCGTTTCGATACTTCTCAACTTGTTCCTGCAACTCGGTGATTTCCTTGGTTTTGGACTGGAGATCTGCCCTTAGCTGCTTAATGGTTTTAGCGAAGGCATTTGAACTGGATTTGGAATCTTTAAGAGAATTCTCCAATTCATCGATTTTTTTCTGCGTTTCCTTTACATAGCCGTTGATGTCTTTCATGCGGTCCTTGTAATCCGCGAACGTAGTTCCCTCCACCATGTTGACCCTGAGCAGCTGCCTGCTGGCATCAATGGAATCCATCATAGCTCCTACCTCCGTCAACGTTTCGGCCATTTTTTGGCTCGTTTCCAATTCCAGCGTTAAAGAATCCACCTTAGTTTGCAGCACCTCTTTCTCTTTAGCGCCACATCCAGCCAATAAGGCCGCAAATGGTATAACATAAACTAGTTTTTTGGTCATAGGGAGTTGATTTAGTTTAATAGCAAAAATACGTTTCATTTGTTTTTAACAAGGTCAAGCGTACTAAAAATATTTTTTTATGGCGATGATCTGCTTTTTAGAACGCCGGTTGAACAACCGTAACATTATGGGGTTTTCTTTTTGGCTTTATCGAAAGGAAGTTAAATTTGACCCTGTTTTGAAAGCGTTAAATCATTCATGCCCAAATTAATTACTACGCGAACCCGAATCGCAGACATGGGCAAACCTCGAATCATTATCATAGGTGGGGGTTTCGGTGGCTTGGAAGTTGCCAAGGGGCTCAATAGATTTAAAGCGCAGACTGTTCTATTTGACAAATACAACCATCATTGTTTTCAACCTTTGCTCTACCAGGTCGCAACGTCGGGGCTTGAGACTAGCTCTATCGTTTTTCCCTTTCGAAAACATTTTGGCAACCACGAGGATTTTTTTTTCAGGCTGGGAGAAGTGACGCAAATTAAGCCAGAGGAAAATTACATTGAAACGTCCATCGGGGGCTTAAAGTATGATTACCTCGTCATTGCGAACGGCGCGATCACAAACTTCTACGGCATGACAGATGTAGAGCACCTTGCGCACCCGATGAAGACGATAATAGACGCTATCAAACTGAGAAACATTATTATCCGGAATTTCGAAACGGCCTTGCTCACCGATGATCCGGAATTGATGGATAGCCTGATGGACATGGTTATTGTCGGCGGCGGACCAACAGGTGTAGAATTGGCAGGTGCTCTGTCAGAATTGAAGAAACACGTATTTCCCAGAGACTACAAGGAATTAGAAGTAGGTAATATGGATATTCACCTTGTTGAAGCAACGCCTCGGTTGTTGAACAGCATGTCGGTGGAAGCCTCTCGGAAAGCGCTGGAATATCTTCAGGAAATGGGCGTTCATGTCCATTTAAGTTGTACGGTGAAATCTTATGATGGTCATGAAGTCGTATTTAGTTCAGGTGAAAAGTTAATCAGCAGAAATCTGATTTGGGCTGCCGGTGTGAAGGCGCAGCCCATTTATGGGATACGCGATGAAGCGGTCGGGCGCGGTGGTAGAATACAGGTTGATGAATTCAACCGAGTGAAGGGATATGAAAATATTTTTGCCATAGGCGACGCTTGCATTATGGAAGGGGCGGATCCATCATATCCCTATGGTCATCCACAGGTAGCTCCACCGGCGATGCAGCAAGGGAGGCTAGTAGCAGAAAACATTAAACGGTTGATCAATAACAAAGAAATGAAACCATTCCGATACCGACACCAGGGGTCTATGGCAACTGTTGGCAGAAACCGTGCGGTTGTTGACCTGAACAAATTTAGAACGCAAGGATTTTTAGCCTGGTTTATATGGATGTTTGTTCACTTGATTTCGCTCATCGGTTTCAGGAATAAATTTTTTGTATTGCTCTCCTGGTTGTGGAGCTACTTCTCTTACGACAAGAGTAACCGGTTGATAATGGCCCGTCCCAAAGACGGCGTTCAATAAAAGATGGCCAGTTCCAACGATAAGCATGTACCTACCCTATCGTCAGCTGGTGTGCTCATCTCTTTGGGCATTATTTACGGCGACATAGGAACTTCTCCGATATACACATTCAGATTTATTGTTGGCGAACATGTTATTACGGATGAACTAATATTCGGAGGTCTTTCTTGCGTATTCTGGACACTAACTCTCATCACTACAGTTAAGTATGTTTACTTTGCACTCAACGCCGATAACCGTGGCGAGGGTGGAATTTTTGCTTTGTACGCGTTGGTCAGACGCTACAAAGCTAAATGGGTTATATATCCTGCCGTCATTGGATGTGCTACGCTAATTTCTGACGGATTTATAACGCCAGCCATAAGCGTTACGTCCGCCATTGAAGGATTGCGTTTGCTCCATCCGGTTTCACTGAATACGATTATCAGTATCGTTATTGTCATTCTCGTGGCGCTATTCATCTTTCAGCAGTTTGGAAGTGTTGTTGTTGGAAGAACGTTCGGTCCGGTGATGCTTGTTTGGTTTTTGTACATCGCGATCATTGGCGCCATTCAACTCGTTCAGAATCTTGAGGTGCTGAAAGCATTGAATCCCGTTTACGCATTTAACCTTCTTGTCAAGTATCCTGGGGGCTTCTGGATTCTGGGAGCGGTCTTTCTGTGTACGACCGGGGCAGAAGCCATGTATTCAGATCTGGGTCACGTTGGCAAGGAAAACATACGGGTAAGCTGGGTCTTTGTTAAGATTGCACTTTTAATGAGCTATTTCGGTCAAGGGGCATGGCTTTTGGAACACAGGGGATCGTTTTTGGAAGATAAAATTCCTTTCTTCGAAATCATGCCAGGCGGTTTCCTGATTTTCGGAATCATCCTGGCCACCCTCGCTACCATTATTGCCAGTCAGGCTTTGATCTCGGGAACTTTCACGCTTGTAAACGAGGCCATGAAGCTTAAGCTATGGCCCGCTACTCGGGTTAGATATCCAAGCCAGATGAAAGGACAGATCTATATTCCTGCGATTAACTGGATCTTAATGGCTGGAAGTATTTTAGTGGTGTTCATCTTCAAAGAGACTGAACGCATGCAAGGTGCTTATGGCCTCGCCATAACATTCGATATGCTGATGACCACTTCATTGCTGGTGTTCTACTTTGGGGTATCAAGAAAATCAACGGTGAGGGCTATAGGCATGGGATTGCTTTTCTTCGGTATTGAAGGCGCCTTCCTTGTCTCGAATCTGAGCAAGTTCACTCACGGTGGTTGGTTCACTTTTACGATAGCGACAATATTCTTTCTTATGATGTTCATCTTGCTTCGCGCGCGTCGACTGCGAGAACTGCACACCGAGTTCGTGGACTTGAAGCATTACGTTGGCATGATCCAGGATCTTCAGTCAGACACTACGATTCCGAAAGAAGCCACGAACCTCGTTTATCTGGCGGTAGCAGACAGCAAGCGGTATATTGACTCAAATATTATTTATTCCATATTCAAAAAGCGTCCGAAGCGTGCCGACATCTACTGGTTTTTGCATGTTGATACCGTTGACAGCCCTTTTACCAGCAAGTATTCGGTAGACACGATTATTCCAAAAAAGTGCTTCTTCATACGACTGCGGCTGGGCTTCAAGACAGATCATCGCGTCAATCTCCTTTTTAATAAGATTATCCATGAGATGGCTGACTCCGGCGAAATCGATCTTGTAAGCCCCTACCCGTCCCTTCATAAATACAGTATGATGGGCGATTTCAAATTCGTGATCATTCATTCATGGGCTTCTTCCGACAGCGAAATCTCAAGCTTTGACAGGGTTATAATCCAGGGTTACCGGTTGTTGAAAGAGCACAGTTTATCAACGGAGGAACTATATGGTATCGAGGCTGCAAACCTTGAGATTGAAAAAGTCCCGATTCAGGTAGGACCCGTGGCGAAGGTTAAAATAAAGCGCGAAAAAGATTAGCTCCGCAGGCTTTCAGCATACAGCGCACAGCTTACAGCACACAGCTTGCTGCTTCACACCGGCCTGAGGCATGGAAAGGACTTCTGCCAAAACTGTTAGCTGTTGGCTGTACGCTGTCGACTGTATGCTGTAAAATATTGCCAGGTTTGCCGCTCTGAAACGAAGCTAAAAATGAAAATGGGTTCATCAGCCAAATAACGCCTCAAGGTGTGGTGTGTGCGCCAAACCGTTCATGTAAACGTTCCTGGTAAAATTATTATTATTACGGAATTTTTTTTTACATTCGATTGCACGTTCCCTAAAATTCCCAACAAAACTTATAAGAACCCCTATGAAGAGATAACCCAGCTAATCCATTCTATCTGCTCGGGGTCTAGGCTGCCCCTTGAGATCATTCTTTCTAAAATTATTATTAAACCCTAACCATAATATGAAACAACAATACCAAATTTTGACCTTGATGTTGTTTTTTGTTCTGAGTAGCACAATGGCTTTTGCTCAAAGAACAATATCGGGAACTGTTTCAGACTCCAATGGGCAAGGAATGCCAGGAGTAAACGTAATTGTAAAGGGCACATCAGCAGGTACAACTTCCGATGCTAATGGCCGATATTCTCTCGCCGTAAATGACGCAGGAACTACCATTCTTGTCTTCTCATTTATCGGATATGCAACCCAGGAAGTTGACGCTGGAACCAGGACCACCGTCGACGTGACGATGGCAGAAGACATTCGCGAATTGAGCGAAGTTGTGGTGACAGCCCTCGGTGTGGAACGAAGCACAAAAGCCTTACAGTACTCCGTAACCGAGGTTGCTGGCGAGAACTTTGTAAAGGCCCGTGAAAACAACCTTTCAAATGCTCTTGTCGGTCGAGTTGCCGGCGTGAACGTGAGCAAGGTGGCCTCGGGACCAGCCGGTTCATCCCGTGTGGTTATCCGTGGTAACAAGTCACTTGGTGGCCAAGGTCAGCCCTTGTATGTAGTTGATGGCGTACCGATGGACAATAGCCAGTTCGGTCAGGCAGGTTTGTGGGGCGGAGCTGACCAAGGTGACGGTATGTCCAGCATTAACCCAGACGACATCGAATCAATCACCGTTCTTAAAGGTGCCAATGCCGCTGCCCTCTATGGATCCAGAGGTGGTAATGGTGTTATCAACATCATCACGAAAAGAGGAGCTGCCAGAAAAGGGATCGGCGTTGAATTCAATAGCAATTTTGTGTTGGAGAACGTGGTCAATTTTGCTGACTTGCAGGAGAAGTATGGAGCAGGTGTGTACCAGGGCGGAGTAGCAACGAAACCGACCAGTGTACAAGATGCATTCAACTGGGGTGGCCAATCTTGGGGCCCCGTAATGGACGGAAGTCCGACAGTGGATATTCTTGGTAATACAAGACCATACAGCTTTGCTGGCGACAACTGGGATCGTTTCTATGAAACCGGAAAGTCATGGACGAACACCATTTCAATCATGGGCGGTGGAGATAAACAAACTTTTAGATTCGGGGTTTCTGATTTGAGAAGCTCAGGAGTGATTCCTAACTCGGGATATGACAGGCTCAATTTAAGCTTTACGACAGACGCGAAATTAGGAAACAAACTGACCCTCAATGCGAAAATTCTGTATTCAAATGAATATGCGAAAAATCGCCCATTTATTTCAGATTCACCGGCCAACGCGGTTCAAGGGATCTGGGTACGACCGCCAAATATTAACATCGATGATTTGAAGGGTGATCCTAATAAACTAGGTGCTATCCCCCAGGGTGTTGATCCTGCCTATTTGTTGGTCTATGGACAAGGTGGAGCAGCAAAATTCGCTGGTCAGGAATTATTGCCTGCGGCCAACAACTGGGGCCAAAACCCTTGGTGGGTCGCCTGGCAACATACTAACAATGACAAGAGAGATCGTATCATTACTTCCAGCCAGCTTCGTTACGACATAACGGATTGGTTATATGCGTCTGGCCGCGTTGGTATGGACTGGTATACCCGGAGGACACAGCAACTGACGCCTGAAGGTGTTGGTTACCAATTGGGTGGGTCTATGAGCGAAGGTGAAGACCGAGTTCGCGAAGTTAATATGGACTGGATGTTAGGCGTCGACAAAACTATTAACAAGTTCAATGTAAATGCCTTTGTCGGTGGAAATAAGATGGTTAGAAGCTGGAACCGCATTCGTGCAGTCGGGAATGGATTCACTGTACCTTTCCAACCATTTATCAATAACGCTGCCCAGCGCAACTACGACTATGGTTACAACAGCAGCCAAATTAATTCTCTGTTCTATTCAGCCGAGGTGAGCTTCAATGGATACCTTTTTGTTACTACAACGGGTCGCCAGGACTGGTTCTCAGTACTGAACCCAGAGGCTGAAAATAAGATTTTCTACCCTTCTGTTGGTGCTAGTTTTGTGTTCACCGATGCAATTGACGGCTTGCCTTCATGGTTGAGTTTTGGTAAAGTAAGAGCATCTTGGGCGCAGGTAGGTATTGCCAATATAGCTCCATATGATGCAAACTTGACATACTCGCTGAATGGCAATCGCCATCTGAACCGAAGCATGGCGACTTTCTCGTCCGCAGGAGGAAACAACGGTAACATTCCAAATCCAGAATTGGTACCGACAACGTCGACAGAGTTTGAAATTGGACTTGATGCCCGATTCTTCAATAACAGATTAGGAGTTGATTTAACGTACTACAGCCAAAAGACGACAGACGATATCCTGAGGCAGACAATCTCGAGAGCGTCTGGCTTTGGAACCACCGACGTAAACATTGGTGAACTCGAAAACAAGGGTGTTGAAATCCTTATCACAGGTACACCAATTCAGGGGCCTTTGACCTGGGATGTATCTTTGAACCTTGCTAAGAACAAGAATAAAGTGCTTCAGCTGATCGGATCCGTAACGGAAATTACGCTGGAAGAACCACGGACAAGAAACGTGTTCATCAAGCACATTGTTGGGCAACCATTTGGAACCATTACAGGACGGGTTCAACAACGCGATCCCAACGGGAATCTCGTATTTCTGGCCGATGGACGGGCTGCTGCCTCACCTAATTATGTACCCATTGGAAATGGGCTTCCCGATTGGACAGGCGGTTTGAACAATAGTTTCTCTTATAAAGGAATTAATCTGAGCTTCCTGGTTGACTTCAAGTTTGGTGGAGATATCTTCTCGGGTTCCAACAACCGTTTGACACAGTGGGGCCTCCACAAACAGTCCTTGATAGGTCGCGACGGGGAAACTCCTCTTCACATAACTGGAGTTGTAAACACAGGTACATCATCTGCTCCTGAGTATACCCCTGTCGACAGAGATCTGACACCTGACGAAGCCCGCATTTACTGGAGTAACGTCGGTGGTGAAGCAACGGCTATTTCCGAAATGTTCTTGTATGACGCATCGTTCATCAAGCTGAGACAACTCACTTTAGGGTACAGTTTGCCACGGACAATGCTGAGCAAGACTCCGTTCCAAAATATCACCATTTCCTTTGTGGGTAGAAATCTTGCACTCTTGTATAAGGACATCGACAATGTTGATCCAGAATCTAACTACTCTTCTAACGCTGGCGCGCAAGGATTGGAGTATTTTGGATTCCCGTCAACTCGTACTTATGGATTTAACCTGACTGTCGGGTTTTAATGGTTAAAACTAAATGTGTATTAAAATATGAAATTCATAAATAAAATAATTCTGCTAGTGCTGGCGGTGGGAACCCCCATGGCGGGTTGTGATACGGACGAGTTGCACAACCGGAATATCAACCCCCAGGCACTTAACACCGTGCCCATGGAGTATCTGTTTACTGCGGCCCAACTGGGCTCAGCAGCCGGAGGATCTGCCGGTGATAACCGGTACATTGACTGGCGTACTAACATCGGACTCTGCGCCTATGCAATTCAGCAATTGTCTACGGCAACTGGTGGTATTTCGCCAGGTGATAAATACTTCGACAACGTTGAATCCTATAACGCACCATGGGAATTCATCTACGGCGATCAGTTGAAAAACCTCGCTGAAATTCTCAGGCAGACCGGACCGGATGGATTTGACCAAGGAAAGGAAAATCTAAGAAATGCAGCTCGTATTCTACGGGTGTTCAACTTCCACCGATTGACTGACTACTACGGAAATATCCCTTATTCGGAAGCCCTTAAGGGAATTACGGACCAGAACTACACGCCTGCATACGATGCACAGGACGTGATCTATGCTGACCTGCTAAAGGAGCTCGAGGAAGCTAGCGCAGCATTGACTCCACTGGTGAGCACCAACCGCAATGACCAGGCATTTGCCGCCGCCGATCTATATTATGAGGGCGATATTGCACAATGGAAAAAGTTTGGATACTCATTAATGCTGAGATTAGCGATGAGAATTTCGAACGTTGATCTGGCGAAGGCAAATGAGTTTGTGGCGAAGGCTGTTGCCGGCGGCGTATTTGCCAGCAACGATGACAATGCATGGGTTGGAATGGCCATTGGTCCCAGCGAATGGACAAATCAGAACGGTATTTCCAGAGCATTTGCTACAGGAGATGGCGGCCAGCCTACTACCCTAAGCGCAACGTTAATCGATGAACTTAAAGGACCTGACGCTGGATCAGTTGCAGACGACGATCCAAGGCTTCAGATCTTTTCACGGGGAATAAATGGTAATAACGATCCGCTGATCCAACGCGGTTTACCTAACGGCTTGGATCAAGGAATGGTGAATGACATGGAAGGTGTACCTGCTAATCCAGGGGTTAATGTTAGTCAGACTTTCTCGCAAATGAATCTCAAACTGTTGGATGATGATGATCCATATTTGTTGATGCATTATGCTGAATCACAATTCTTGCTGGCCGAAGCCGCTGTACGCGGAATCGGTAATGTGAGTGCTGGCGATGCCCAAACTTACTATGAAAACGGCGTAAGAGCTGCAATGCAAATGTATACTCCTTTCGATGTTATAGATAATACATTGGAGGTGGATGACGCAGCGGTAGATGCATACCTCGCCGCTCGTCCTTTCCCCGCTGCATCTGAGGCCAGGTTAGAAGCTATTGGCACCCAAATGTGGTTAAGCAAGTTCATGAGCTGGTGGGAAGCTTGGGCAGACTGGAGAAGAACTCAGTATCCAGTGCTCATACCGACAAATTATCCAGGTAACGTAACTGGTGGGCAAATACCACGGAAGCTAAGAATTCCTAATCAAGAAATCGCAGTGAACGGTACCAACTATTCAGCTGGTGCAACATTACCTGACGAACCTGTTACAAAGGTTTGGTGGGATGTGAAATAGTTCACGATATGTTTGATAAAAAAGGCTCCCAAAACGGGGGCCTTTTTTATTTCGTACTATTTGACTAAAAAATACAACCCAAGACCACAACGCACGGCGTAAAAGTCAAAACGAAGTTTGCATTTCCTTAGGATCGGTTTATTGTCAGAACAGTTTTAGTCTACTGACCGGATGGTGGCGCAAAAATACCTTCACCCCGAGACCCCATATAGGCACCCCAAACAACATCTTTCTTAACCTCGATGCCCAGGTCAATTCTTTTGACGCGCATGCCCAGAAATGTTAACAGATCGCCCCGATGATAATACTGACAATGAATAATATCCAGATAACCATCGCCATCAAGGTCGCCTATCCAGGGCGTTGAAAAAATATTCTTAAACCCTGAAGTCTGATCAATCACTCTAAAAGAATGCCTTTTAAAATCGATGGCAATCAGTCGATTCTCAACTGTTGCTGGTGACTTCCCGGCAAATCCAAGCGAGCAATCAAAGTCATTAATGCTGATGATTGCCTCCTCGTAACCATCATCATCTAAATCATACACCACTGGCGAGGAAAATCCAGTGCATCCCATTGAATCAAGATATTGTATCTCCCCGCTTTTGCCATCCAGCATCACCTGTAGCGTACCTGTGCTGTTAGGCCATTGTCCCTTGCTTACGAAGGTAAAAAAATCAGGTACCTCGTCGTCCGTAAAATATCCTACAGCAAAACTGTTGCTCGACTCAGTGTCCTTTAAGGTTTGTTTCCAAATCTGTCGGTGATCCTTTCCATCTATCGCAACGGCGCTACTACCGTGAGATATACAAACAACATCCAGAAAACCGTCCTTAGTGATATCTGCCAAAACGGGTGGTGCAATAAACCCGTGCCCTTTTTCAGATGCGATGACTGTGGCATTTGATAGTTTTTGCTCAACTAAGTCTGAAAGTTTAGCCTGGTATAATTTGCCGGAAATCGTTTCGCCACCTGTCCCAAAGATGATGTAGTGATCAGTTTGACCAGGCTGCACAAAACACAACGGCGACATATATGACTCTTTCCCATCAGGCATGGTGTCAGCGGCAATTATATTCCCTGTCCTGATATCAAAAAGCATGAGCACACCGGGGAACCTGTTCACTTCGGAATTGGGATCAGCCTTTGAATTTCCACCATTCACCGTGAGCAACTCCGGATATCCATCCTTGTTTTGATCTGGAACTAAGACACTATTATTAAAGTTGAACCGCGCATGCTGCAGTATCGAGTCACTTTTATGATGTTCATAAAAATATTCCCAAATTACCTCACCTGACTTTCCGTTGAGTGCCTTGAAATGAGGGGATCGTCCGCCAATGAAGACATCCTTTATACTATCACCATTTATATCATAAAAAGTTGCGGATCCGTACACCTGGTCAGTTGACACCTGTTGCCAAAGCAGATCGCCGGTCCTTCCATCCAATGCAAGAATTCCCTGGCTGCTTTTCTGGTATTCATTGCCGCCGGCACCCATCACGATATCAAGCACGCCATCGGAGTTTAGGTCAACAGTTCTCGGTGAGGACTGTGAGCCAATTTTGAAAAGATTGCTATCCCATACCAGCTGAGGCTCCTTTTTCTTACATCCCGCCAAAATAAAAAGAAGTGCTAAGAGTACAGATACTACCTTAACAGCACGGTTAACCATCAGCTTATACGCATTAAAAATATCCGGTAAGGTATTATAAAGAAGTGGAAGAATATATCAGCGGATCTCAAATTCTCTTATGAAAGTTTGCTGTTCAGTTTCCTCGACCTCTCTCCCGGTATCCCGGTCAAAAGGGCGGTTCAAGTTGTTACCAGCGAGATCCTCGAGTTTCGATTCCACAACAATATTATAGCGGGCGGCCTTCCAAGGTATTTTCGGCCGGAATGTAAGAATCGTTTCTTCTCCGTTAATCTCGATTTCGCCGGCAACGACGTCACCATTTTGTCGCAACACTGCAAAACTTTCCTTCAATAGGAAGTAGTCTAACGATTCTGTCAAGTTAACTTCAAGTGGGTCGCTCGCTTCGGCCGCCGGTGCGATGATCTTCCAGTTTGTTAGCGCAGGTGAAATGTCATCACGTATAGTCGTAATAAAATTTTTCTGGTAGTCCTTTAAAAGCGATACACCTGTCTTGGTACGCCATTGCTTGCTAACAGAAAGAGAGTATTTTTCTTTCGGTGCCAAAGGTGCACCGAGCTGCCGGTTTGGAATCAAGTCCCGCTTTATCCTGCCAGGGTCAAGCCACAACGTAAGGACTGTACCTTCCGCGTTCCAAAGTTCAGGTTGAAGATCCAGAAAAGTTCCCTTCATCGTATCGCCATCGCTCCGAATCAGTGTTATATGATCCAGGGAT
>JAICGJ010000033.1 GCA_025923195.1 Chryseolinea sp. | reverse complement strand
TTCATCAGCGGCACAATGTTAGGTTCCGGAGGCTTTATCGTAATGGACGAAACCACCTGCATCGTCCGTAATCTATGGACATTTACGCGCTTCTATCACCACGAATCATGTGGACAATGCAGTCCTTGTCGGGAAGGCACTGGGTGGATGGAGAAAGTGCTTCATCGGATTGAACATGGGCACGGACGTATGACAGATATAGATTTGTTGGTTGATGTTGCCAAGAAGATTGAGGGCAATACCATTTGTCCCTTAGGGGATGCCGCTGCCTGGCCTGTAGCTAGCGCTATCAGACACTTTCGCGAGGAATTTGAATACCATGTGAAGCACCCTGAGGAAGTGAAAGATCCGAGACATTTTGAAAGGGTGCTGGTTGGTTAGTCGTTGTCCGTTATCCGTTATCCGTTATCCGTTATCCGTTAATAGTTAATAGTTAATAGTAAGTTAAGATGAAGACTTTTGAAGAACTTGATTGTTGGAAAAAAGCAGCGGCTTTAAGAAGGAAGGTGTCAACTTTGACAAAGACATTTCCGGTGGAGGAAAAATTTAGATTGATGGACCAGCTTTTAAGAGCGTCGCGTTCAGTTACTGCGAACCTCGCAGAAGGATTTGGGAGATTTCATTATCAGGAATACATTCAGTATTGCCGTCAAAGTAGAGGTTCACTATACGAGATTATAGATCATTTGATTGTAGCCTGTGAAGAGAAATATATAACCGAAAACGAACTTAATGAAATGCGACAGGAGGTCCACCATTGTCTTGCTATATTGAACGGGTTTATAAATTACTTGATGAAAGCAAAAAGTAATAATCAGGTTCAGGAACCTGAAATATGGTATAACTTAATTGAACAAACTCAACAGATAACGAATAACGAACAACGGATAACGAACAACGGATAACGAATAACGAATAACGAATAACGAATAACGAATAACGAATAACGAATAACGAATAACGGATAACTACCCAATGGTAAAACTAACAATAGATGGCGTAGAGGTTCAGGTAGCTGAGGGCACGACCATTCTAAATGCTGCTCGCCAGATTGGTGGTGACTTGGTTCCGCCTGCGATGTGCTATTACACTAGCTTGAAAGAAACAGGTGGAAAGTGCAGAGTATGTTTGGTTAAGGTGGCACAAACGTCAACTAAGGATCCTCGTCCAATGCCGAAGCTTGTTGCGTCTTGCCGAACGAATGTAATGGATGGCATGGTAGTTCACAATATCACCTCACCTGAAGTTCTTGAGGCAAGAAAAGGCGTTGTCGAATTTTTATTGATTAATCATCCGCTGGATTGCCCTATCTGCGATCAAGCCGGGGAATGCGATTTACAGAATTTGGCATATGAGCATGGCGCTGCCGGCACTCGATATGAGGAAGACCGCCGGACATTTGAAAAAATAGATATCGGTGATAAGATTAAACTCCATATGACCCGTTGTATTCTCTGTTACCGCTGCACCTTTGTTGCTGACCAGCTTACGAATGATCGAGTCCATGGCGTATTGAATAGGGGAGACAAATCCGAGATCAGCACTTACATCCAAAAGGCTATCGACAACGATTATTCTGGCAATATGATTGATGTTTGTCCTGTTGGAGCGCTGACGGATAACACTTTCAGGTTCAAAAGCAGGGTTTGGTTCACGAAACCCCTAGACGCACATCGGAATTGCGAAAAATGTTGTGGTAAAGTAGTTTTATTTATGAAAGGGGACGAAGTGTTGCGCGTATCAGCCCGGAAGGATCAATATGGTGAAGTGAGGGAATTCATTTGTAACGAATGCAGGTATGGTCACAAGAAATTAAGCGATTGGAACGTTGAAGGCCCGCGTCACATTGACAGAAATTCTGTAATATCGCAAAATCATTACGAGCAAATAGACTTGACTAAATTGAAGAAGGAGATCGACCGTCAAATTGATTTTGAAAAAGGGAAACCGTTGCCTCAAGCTAACCCTCCGCTTCTGACATGATTTCATTTATACTTTATAAAGCCATTCTGGTGGTTGTAATATTTGGTATTACACTTTTTGTGGCTGCCTATTCAACCTACGCGGAACGCAAAGTAGCCGCTTTTCTTCAGGATCGGATTGGTCCGGATCGCGCTGGACCCTTTGGTATACTTCAGCCCCTTGCCGATGGATTAAAATTTATCATGAAGGAAGAAATTATTCCGAATGTGTCCAATCAGGGTTTGTTTGTGTTGGGGCCGAGTATTGCCATGCTCACGGCATTAATGGCGGGCGTTGTAATCCCCTGGGGTGGATCATTAACAATAGGAGGCGAATCGTACACGCTCCAGATTATTGACCTGAATGTCGGAATTCTCTACATATTTGCGGTGGTTTCAATTGGAGTGTATGGTATTATGATCGGAGGTTGGGCGTCGAACAACAAGTTTTCTTTGCTCGGTGCTATCAGAGCGTCGGCTCAGATGATAAGCTACGAGATCGCTATGGGTCTATCCATCATTGCCCTGGTCATGCTGACGGGAACTTTGAGTTTGCGCGAGATCTCTCAGATGCAGGCAGGAGGCTTGAATGGTGACTGGACTTTCTGGAATGTAGTGTACCAGCCGGTTGGCTTTATAATTTTTCTGATTTGCGCCTTCGCCGAATGTAATCGAACACCGTTCGATTTGCCTGAGTGCGAGACTGAATTGGTAGGTGGATACCATACGGAATATAGCAGTATGAAATTAGGCTTCTACCTTTTTGCCGAATACATCAACATGTTTGTTTCGTCTGCTGTTATTGCCACGCTGTACTTTGGTGGATACAATTTCCCTTTCATGAATGACCTCGGACTGGATCAAAACCTCATTACTATAATCGGAACTATCGTACTTTTTCTTAAGATTGGGTTCTTCATATTTTTCTTTATGTGGATTCGGTGGACGATCCCGAGATTCCGTTATGATCAACTGATGAATCTGGGATGGAAAGTGTTGATACCTGTTGCTGTCCTAAACATTTTTATATCAGGACTGATTGCAGTATTGTAGAGTGACATCACTCAAAAATGGACAAACCATGTTAACGAACCGGTCGAAATTAGTTGTTAAGAAAGACATGACATTTTGGGAGAGGATTTATCTTCCTGCAATACTGAGTGGAATATCCATTACTATAAAACACTTGTTCAGGAAGAGTGCCACCGTAAGGTATCCTGAAAAGAAGAGGGAGATCAGTGCAATATGGCGAGGTCAGCATGTCTTGAAGCGTGATGAAAACGGTGCAGAGCGATGCACCGCCTGTGGCCTATGTGCCGTCGCATGTCCGGCGGAAGCGATAACCATGGTGGCGGCAGAAAGAAAGAAAGGTGAGGAAGCACTATACCGGGAAGAAAAATACGCTGCCAGCTACGAAATCAATATGCTGCGCTGCATCTTCTGCGGTTTATGCGAAGAGGCTTGTCCCAAAGAAGCCATTTTTCTGACAGATAGAATTGTATCAACCGATTACGGAAGAGGTCAATTCATTTATGATAAGAGCAAGCTAGTTGAACCTGTTGATAAACGAATCGACGTGTCGAAGCGTCAAACATCTGCTGTCCTTGAATTTAAGAAACTTAAATACTTCAGTCATAACAAATAGAGCGCAGTGACCCTCAACCTCTTTTACTTTTTGTCTTTTGTCGCGGTATTTTCAGCCCTAATGGTTGTCTTTTCTAAAAATCCCGTCTATAGTGCGCTATACCTCATCGTAACGTTGTTCGCGATTGCAGGGCATTACATACTTATGAAAGCCGAATTTCTTTTCGTCGTTCATATTATTGTTTATGCTGGTGCGATCATGGTGTTATTCCTTTATGTCATTATGCTGTTAAACCTGAATAAAGATTCCGAACCACATAAGAGCAGCATTCTGAAATTCGCGGCCGCAATTTGTGCGGGGTTATTGTTGATTGTTCTTGTGGGCTCGCTTAAGGGTACTGAGATCCTAGTTCGCGCGGAGACCAATACCGCCGCTACAATTGGGGATGTAAAAAGTCTAGGTAAGGTCCTCTTCACAGATTTCCTGCTACCTTTTGAAATAGCATCAGTTCTGCTGCTGGCGGCCATGGTAGGAGTTGTAATGCTTGGTAAATCTGAAAAGGAACATTAAACTCTAACGCCGGAAAATGATCCCCATTCAATATTACCTATGGCTTAGCGCAGTGTTATTCAGCATTGGAGTATTGGGCGTCCTATATCGCAGGAATGCAATTATTATCTTGATGTGCATCGAATTGATGCTTAACGCAGTTAATCTGGTGATGGTCGCCTTCTCAAACTTCCTAAATGATCCTTCCGGTCAGGTGTTTGTCTTCTTTATCATGGCCGTGGCGGCAGCAGAAGTAGCCGTAGGGTTAGCCATCCTGATCATGACCTATAGAAACACAAAAACAACTGATATTAATATTTTGAACCGCTTGAAATGGTAGAATTAGAGGTGCTCGTATCCCTGATTCCAGTCTTGCCGTTGGCAGGTTTCCTTATCATTGCCCTAAATGTGCATACCCTGTCCCATAAGGTGTCATCCTTTATTGCGTGCGGTACAATATTGATATCCTTCGTTCTTTCACTGGTAACTTTTTCACATTTGGTGGGCCTGAGTCCCATTGATCGTTCCATCACTGTCTCAATTATCAGCTGGATTAATACGGCGAGCTTTTCAGCAGAAATAGCCTTCCTCGTCGATCCCTTGTCATCCCTTATGCTCTTGATTATTACCGGCGTCGGTTTCTTAATACACGTCTATTCTATCGGCTATATGCACGACGACTCCGGCTATAACCGGTTTTTTTCATACATGAATCTCTTTGTGTTCTTTATGCTTTTGTTGGTGATGGCATCTAACTACCTCCTCATGTTTGTAGGATGGGAAGGCGTAGGGCTATGCTCATATTTACTGATCGGATTTTGGTTTAAAAATCATGAATATAACAAGGCCGCTAACAAAGCATTTATCATGAACAGGATCGGTGATTTGGGCCTGCTGTTAGGTGTCATCCTCATCTTCATCAACTTCAACAGCATAGAGTACAAAACAGTATTCGAGAATGCATCAGCAAAGGATATTACAACGCTAACCTGGATTACTGTTTTGCTTTTTATTGGTGCGATGGGGAAAAGTGCTCAAATACCACTGTACACGTGGTTACCAGATGCTATGGCGGGGCCAACGCCAGTTTCTGCACTGATCCATGCGGCGACGATGGTGACCGCCGGGGTTTATATGGTGGCTCGTAATAATGTACTGTATTCGCTATCTCCAATCGCCTTACAATTAGTACTTGTCATTGGAGTGTCTACAGCGTTGTTAGCAGCAACGATCGCTTTGTTCCAGAACGATATCAAGAAGATTTTGGCTTATTCAACGGTAAGTCAGCTTGGGCTCATGTTTGTCGCCTTAGGATTGGGCGCTTATACAGCCGGCGTTTTTCACATGGCCACGCATGCATTTTTTAAGGCCTTATTGTTTCTTAGCGCTGGCAGCGTCATTCACGCTTTGCAGGGAGAACAAGATATTCGTAGAATGGGGGGACTGAAGAAATATCTGCCGGTAACGTACCTGACATTTTTCGTAGCGGTACTGGCCATTTCTGGAATTCCGCCGTTTGCTGGATTTTTTTCTAAAGATGAGATTCTTGCTCGTGCATTTGGCCATGACCCGGCCGTTTGGGTGCTGGCCCTGCTGGCTTCTTTACTAACTGTGTTCTACATGTTTCGACTTTTCTACCTTACTTTCTGGGGTACGGAAAGAGCTGAAGGAGGTGTCAAGCAACATATCCATGAATCACCAAGAAGCATGGCCATACCGTTGAGCATCTTGGCATTCTTGTCGTTTGTCGGCGGCTTTATGAATGTACCGGAAGCACTCGCAGGTACTTCATGGTTGACTGGTTATTTGTCGCCGGTCTTTGAACCAGCAAAAAACAACGGACTGGTTCATCAGTTGAGTCATACGACGGAATATATATTAATGGCCACTGTTTTAACACTGACAGTTATTATAATAGCGATTGCGTATAACCGGTTTATAAAAAAGGGCAGCGTGCCGGCAGGCGAGGGGCAGTTAAAAGGCCTTGGTCAGATAATTTATCACAAATATTATGTCGATGAAATTTACGATTTACTTTTTGTTAGAGCATTGGAACGCCTTGCCAGGATCGTGGAGACTGTAATAGAAGCGATGGCTATTGATCGCCTCGTAAATCTCGCGGGCCAATTCATCACGGCCAGCAGTCATGTTTTGCGTAGGGTGCAAAGCGGCAGTATAGGTTTTTACATATTTGTTATGATCATTGGGATAATTGTATTGTTAACGCTTACCACTGTAACGGCAGAAATTTAATATGATGACCTTATTCATATTATTTTGGCCACTAGTGATCGCGTTGGTAATTTTCATTTTACGCCCTGCGAATGCAAAAAAAATTGCATTCGTGGCGTCGGTGCTTGAATTTTTAATCGCGCTTCTCATTGTGGTTCAGTTTGACAAGTCGGGATCAAATTCGCTTGCTTTCAATATTCCCTGGATACCGTCCCTCGGCATAAGCTTCAGCATTGCTATTGATGGAATAAGCCTTCTGCTTGTCTTGCTGACGACAGGGTTGGTGCCTTTTATAATACTTTCTTCGTTTGAAAGTCCTGCGCCAAAACCTGCCAACTACTACGCACTGATCATGGTGATGCAAATGGCGCTGGTAGGTGTTTTCACAGCTTTGGATGGATTCCTTTTTTATATTTTTTGGGAAATGGCTTTGATCCCGATATACTTTATTTGCCTGATCTGGGGCGGCGAAAACCGCGCTTTCATTACACTGAAATTTTTCATTTATACCCTGGCAGGAAGTCTATTCATGCTGGTAGCGCTGCTGTATCTGTACTATCAGACACCGGGCAGCCACAGTTTTCAAATTGATGCCATTTATGCAGCGGGTCGTGGACTATCAGCGGCTCACCAAGGTATTTTATATTGGGGATTGTTCCTTGCTTTTGCGATCAAAATGCCCGTGTTTCCATTCCATACATGGCAGCCTGATACTTATACTGTCGCGCCTGTTGAAGGAACTATGTTGTTGTCAGGAATTATGCTGAAAATGGGATTCTATGGAGTTATCCGGTGGTTGCTACCAGTCGTACCGGTGGGTGCATCGTCATGGGCCATGACTGCTATTATCTTGTCTGTGATCGGAATAATTTATGCATCAGTAATTGCCATCAACCAAAAAGATTTCAAGAGATTGATCGCTTATGCGTCCATCGCCCACGTGGGATTAATTTCAGCAGGTTTGTTGACGATGACAAGGATCGGATATCAAGGAGCGCTGATTCAGATGATTAGCCATGGCATTCTGGCATTTGCGTTGTTTTACATTTGCGAGATCATCTTTCAGAGAACGAACTCCCGCACTATTGCGTCGCTGGGTGGACTGAGAAACAACGCACCTATACTCACAACGGTATTCATGATTGTTATACTTGGAACCATTGCACTGCCTTTCACCAGCGGGTTCGTTGGCGAGTTCTTGCTGCTCAATTCATTATTTTCTTATAATATTTTTTTGGGAGTTGCTGGAGGAACGACAATTATTTTCGGGGCAGTTTATATGCTCTACGCATTCCAATATATGATGTTGGGGAAGAGTAGTCCGCAGAGTTCGACAATCGCAGATCTAACCAGCCATGAAAAGATGGTGTTGTATCCCATCGTGATCCTGATATTTGTGATCGGTATTCATCCGGATCCGCTGCTGCAGATATCAGAGGCAGCTGTTTCCGACATATTAAAAGTGTTTTCAACCCAGTCCGCGAACCTGAAATAGTATGAATGCTTTACTGGTTGTCTGCGGTTTAGGTTTTGTTTCGCTGGTGGCGGAGATCGCTAACTTGAAGAAGCGATTACATGTCGCAATTATAATTGGATTGATTGTAGCTGTTGGTCTGGTCGTTGCGGATTGGAATTCAGAGTTCTCGTATTACAACAACATGCTGGTCTTTGATCAGTTTTCACTAACGTTTACTGCACTCATCATTGCTGTTGCGATTTTTTGGTTTTGTATTTCCTCACCATATTTTGTTGGGCAACCCCATCAGACAGACCGCTCGGCCCTCGTAGTCTTCACCATGGTCGGTGGAATTATGATGGTTTCCTTTCACAATATGGCTATGTTGTTCTTAGGAATTGAAATACTTTCGATCTCATTATACGTTTTGGCCGGGAGCAATAAGGATAGCTTCATTTCCAATGAAGCAGCGTTCAAATATTTTATCATGGGTTCCTTTGCAACCGGATTTCTGCTGATGGGAATTGCACTGGTATATGGCGCAACAGGTTCGTTCGACATTGGCAAGATTACGAATCACATAGCTGCAAATGCCTCAGCAATGCCGGACTTCTTCTACGTCGGATTGTTTTTGATGCTTGTCGGGATGACTTTCAAGATCTCGGCCGTACCATTTCATTTCTGGGCTCCAGACGTTTATTCGGGCTCGCCGACAGTCATAACGGCCTTCATGTCTACGGTCGTGAAAATTGCAGCGGTCGTAGCCTTCTACAAAATTTTTGCTCAATGCTTTGAACCGGTTCAAACTTCTATTGTGAACGCGGTTCAAGTTATTGTTGTATTGACTGTGCTCGTGGCGAATATTACCGCTGTGTATCAAAATAATGTAAAACGGATGCTGGCCTACTCAAGTATTGCGCACGTGGGTTACATTTTGCTTGCCTTCGTGTCTAACGGAGATAATTCGGAAGGCACATTATTTTACTATTTGTTGTCTTATTCAACAGCCTCATTGGCAGCGTTCGGTATTCTCTCTGTGTTAGAAGGTTCAGGTGGCTCGACGTCACTTGAAGTTTTTCATGGTCTTTTTCACAGAAACCCTGTCGCCTCAATTTGTATGGCGATCGCGCTGCTTTCACTGGCGGGGATTCCTCCTTTCGCAGGATTCTTTGCCAAGTATATGATTCTGGGAATGGCGCTCGACGCGGGGTATTTAAATCTGACTATCCTGGCCATAATCACTTCGCTCATTGGTGTATACTACTATTTTAGACCGATTGTCGTGATGTTCATAGGGAACCCGACTACAGATCGTGCGCCCCTTTCTATGGCACAAAAATTTGTTGTGGGGTTTCTGGCCCTTGTTACACTAGTTGCGGGGATATTTCCAGATGCCTTAATAAACCTATTGGGGTAAATGGATTTTTTGCCGACTGCCAGTTTGTAACGTGCCGGGGAGCAATTTGCTTTTTTTGCCATTTCCTGATATATTCAATCGTTTGAAAGTCTCATGCTATGGGAAAGATCAGGGATATTCTGAGGACAAAGGGAAGTAATGTATATTCTGTTGAGCCATCTATGATGGTCTACCATGCCATCGAGCGAATGTGCGAGAAAAATATTGGTTGTCTTTTAATTGTTGAAAACGGTAGGCTGGAAGGGATATTTACAGAGCGTGACTATGCACGGAAACTAATTCTGAAGGGGAAATCATCCAAGACTACACCTATCAGCGAGTTGATGACGGAGAATCCCATTACTGTGACGCCGGATAATAGTATTGAAGACTGCATGAACCTGATGACCGGGAAATTTATCAGGCACCTGCCCGTGGTGGAAGGTGACAAGCTTGTAGGCCTGATCTCCATAGGCGATGTTGTCAAGCACATAATCGAAGAGCAGAAGGGTATCATAGAATACCTTGAAAACTACATCTCCAGGTAGCCCATTACAAAAAATGTACACGCCGACGAAATACTGCTTTGTACTTAGCGGTCTCTTCAGCATTTTGTCTGTTATAAAGCATACAGCCATGCAACGGTTCGTCTAGTGCAATAGCCTGATTGACTGCCGTTGCTGCCTTGCGACTAGAGTGGTCCTGCCACTCCAAAGGTATGATCTGACGGGGTAGCGTGACAATGCATCCCTTTTTACTAATCGTGCCTGTTGCCACTACATTTATCGATTCATCCTAACCATCATTCTTCAATGCCTAAGAGCCGAATTTATTGGCCCATCAAGTTTTGCTGCGATGATCACAATCTCGTTGAAAGTGGACTTTCATCATCAGCGGTCCGGAATTGTTGAACTATGTTTGTATGGCTGAAGGGTCTTTTAGGAAGCATGGAAAAACCAGAAATGTTGGGCACCTGTAGATTTTGTGAAGCACCGCTTGCGCACACTTTTGTTGATTTAGGTCTGTCACCGTTGTGTCAGGGGCATGTGAGGCCCGATCAGTTAAGCCTTATGACCGCTTTTTATCCATTGCATGCCTACGTTTGTGATAATTGTTTTCTCGTGCAACTCGAAGAATTCGTTTCACCCTCGGAGATTTATCACAATTACGCATACTTTTCCTCTTATTCCGATTCATGGCTCCGTCATGCTAAGCGGTACGCCGATCAGGTCACAACCAAATTCCGGATCAATAAAAGCCACCTTGTAGCAGAGTTGGCAAGCAATGATGGCTACTTACTTCAATATTTTGTGGAAAAAGGGATACCGGTTTTAGGGATAGAGCCTGCCGCCAACATCGCCGCATTCGCCGTTAGTGAAAAAGGTGTGAGGACCGAGTCCAGGTTTTTTGGAAGCGAAACTGCTCGTGAATTGATTGGTAAGTACGGCAAGGCCGATCTTCTGATTGGGAATAATGTGTTGGCACACGTACCTGATATCAAGGATTTTGTTTCGGGGATGAAATCGTTTTTGAGTGACTACGGATTAATCACTATGGAATTCCCTCATCTGCTGAGGTTAGTGGAGCGCAATCAATTCGACATGATCTACCACGAGCATTTTTCGTACTTGTCGTTCACTACGGTGCAAAGAATATTCCGACATTTTGGGCTAGACATATTTGATGTTGAAGAGTTACCCACGCATGGCGGCTCAATTAGAATTTATGCCAAGCATATTGATGATAATTCCAAGGACGTTTCTGCACGCGTTGGCGAACTACTCAAACGAGAACGTGAAGCTGGTTTAATTACTTTGGATTTTTACAAGAATTTTGATTCCAGGGTGCAAAATTGCAAGCACAAAATTTTGGACTTCCTCATTCGGGGGAAGCTTGATGGAAAAAAGATCGTCGGATACGGAGCTCCGGGAAAAGGCAATACGTTGCTTAACTATTGCGGTATACGTACAGACTTTATTGATTATACAGTGGATAGAAACCCGCATAAACAAGGTAACTTTCTACCAGGTTCCTTGATTCCCATTCACGCGCCAGACAAAATTAAAGAGACCAAACCCGATTATGTTTTCATCCTGCCATGGAACCTGAAGGAAGAAATTATGGACGCCATGTCCTTTATACAAGACTGGGGTGGTAAGTTTGTGGTTCCGATTCCAGAGGTAAAAGTTTATGATCCTCAATGGTTCGTCCACAGGTTTAGAAAAGCATCCTGACTGAACCAACAAAAAGATTCGGTGGTCTGCAAGCAGTACTAGCCTTAATGAGGACATTGCGTGTCGAGCCATTGACATCTTGCAATGAATTTTTAATAAGCAATGGATTGGCTATACGTTGATCCCTTGTTTTTTTCAAAACTCACGTCAAAGCGCTAATTGCTATTATGTGGCATGTACCTGCGGCTGCACGTCAAGTCTAGAAGGGGTCAAACGCTGATTTGAAACGGTTGCTCCGAGCCCCATATTTTTCGACGCAGACAAGCGGGCTCTTCATGTCTTATGAGCAATGACTGCTGGTATTAACGCGGCTTAGCGAAGTATGCCTTTCAAATTAGTTTCGGGGTTTACGACTATTAACGCTGACACTCATTCATCCGGGAAATTTGACTCTGTGACGATTTATTTAAGCGCTTGGCGGACTGCGGGAGTTTAAACAAGGTGCAATAGCAGACCGGGATTTTGCCGGGAATTTCCCATAAATTACTTTAGCAGGGTTGAGTGATCGAGTTATGGGCTACGTTATTGACTAAACAAATCTTTAATTTCATCCAAACTTACGTTAGCTTTCCTCCTTAGTGTTTTATTGGCAGAACTCCCAGAACTTTTCACTAGTAATAGCCTCCAGAATTAAGACATTTTTTGGGCGGCCTTTTTTACTAAATTAAGTTTTTTTGAAATAGAGTATAGGTGAAAATGATTTCAATCCAGTAAAGCCATGATAGGGATCATTGGTGATGCACCTTAGAAGTATTTGTTTGCGGTACATTTTAAACAAGTTGACATCTATATAATATAGCTATGAAAGCAGTAATATTTGCAGGGGGTTTCGGTACAAGGATTAGCGAAGAAAGTGGTGTGAGGCCTAAGCCTATGGTCGAAATTGGGAATAAACCGATTTTATGGCATATTTTAAAGATTTACTCATACTATGGTATAAACGAGTTTGTCATCTGTTGCGGATACAAGAGCTATATTATTAAAGACTTTTTCTCAAATTATTTCTTGTACATGGCCGATGTCACATTCGATATGAGGCACAATAACATGGAAATTCATAACGCCTTTACCGAGCCTTGGAAAGTGACCCTTGTGGAAACAGGCGAGGACACAATGACCGGTGGGCGTTTGAAAAAGGTTAAGAAATTTATTGGTAATGACACGTTCTGCCTAACGTATGGTGACGGCGTAAGCGATGTTGATATCTCAAAACTGATAGAGTTCCACAAAGCACAAGGTACGAAGGTAACGTTAACGGCTGTTCAGCAGCCTGGAAGATTTGGTGCCTTCAATTTAGGAAAGGAAGACGTTAGGATAAATTCGTTTCAGGAAAAACCTTTGAATGGAGATTCACCATGGATTAACGGTGGATTTTTTGTATGTGAGCCATCGGTATTCGATCTTATCGTAGACGATTCTACCATATGGGAGCGTCAACCTTTGGAAACATTAGCACATTCGGGTGAACTGTCAGCATATAAACATTCCGGCTTCTGGCAAGCGATGGATACCCTCCGCGACAAACATGTGCTTGAAGATCTCTGGAAATCAGGTAAGGCTCCCTGGAAGAAATGGTAGGCCATTATTAATTTGAAATCATAACTTTATAACTCTAATATGAAGATTGTAATTTTTGGAAACATGGGGTATGTGGGCCCAGGTGTTGTTGAAAGGCTCAGGGGAACTTATCCGACTGCGACATTGATAGGATATGACGCCGGCTTTTTTGCTAGCTGCCTCACCAACGTGGATTACCTGCCGGAAAGAAAGTTAGATCATCAATTCTTTGGCGATATTCGAAACGTTCCTGATTCAGTTCTGGAGGGAGCTGACGCCGTAATAAATCTTGCCGCAATTTCTAACGACCCTATGGGGACGAAATTCGAGGAAGTTACCCTTGATGTAAATCATAAATCTGGTATTAAACTGGCGAAAAGAGCCAAAGAGTTGGGGGTGAAATCATTTGTTTTTGCGTCCAGCTGTAGCATGTACGGAGCGGCGAGCGATGGTGCTAAAACAGAAGACTCTACACTTAATCCACTCACTGCCTATGCGCGCTCGAAGGTATTTACGGAGCAAGATTTGAAGCCATTGGCCGATAAAAATTTTGCGATAACTTGTTTGCGATTTGCCACGGCATGCGGAATGAGTTCAAGGTTAAGGCTTGACTTGGTTCTTAATGACTTTGTCGCCTGCGCTTTGGCTTCAAAGCATATCACGATCTTGAGCGATGGTACGCCCTGGCGGCCACTGATCAACGTCAAAGACATGGCCATTGCGATCGACTGGGCGCTTACAAGACCCGCATCGTTGGGAGCTTTTTTAGCAGTGAATACTGGAAGCGAAGCGTGGAATTACCAGGTAAAAGATCTTGCCGAAGCAGTGGCTTCCGTCATCCCCGGGGTTAAGGTATCCATTAACAAAGATGCACCCCCTGACAAGAGATCTTATCGGGTTAATTTCGATCTGTATAAAAAGATTGCGCCAAACCACCAGCCCGCGTATGACTTGATTACGACTATTAAGGAACTTAAAAAAGGCCTGGAATCTATGAATTTTACGGACGCAGATTTTAGAGATTCAAAATTAATGAGACTTAAGGTTCTGACTTCTTTACAAAGTTCTTCACAATTAAGTGATGATCTGAAATGGAAAAATAACTAACAGCCTATTTTAGCGTTTTATAATTCAACTAAACTTAAAAAAAATTGATTTTTAAAGAAACCAAACTAAGGGGAGCCTATATTATCGAGGTTCAAAAACTCGTTGATGAAAGAGGTTTTTTTGGAAGGAGCTGGTGCAAGAAGGAATTTGAAGCCCATGGACTCAACTCAAATGTTGTTCAGGCTAATGTTTCATATAGCAAGACCAAAGGGACCCTTCGGGGTATGCACTATCAGGTTGCCCCGTATTCCGAAACCAAAACAATACGATGTATGGCCGGCGCTATATACGATGTTATCGTTGACCTGCGGCCGGATTCAGCTACGTTTAAACAATGGATAGGTGTTGAGTTGACTCAGGAGAACGGTCACATGCTTTATGTACCCGAGGGATTCGCTCATGGGTTTATAACGCTCAAGGATCATACTTCCGTCAACTATATGGTCACAGCCTACTATACGCCAGGAGCAGAGGCCGGAATAAGATATGACGATCCTGCGATTAATATTGCGTGGCCAATAACGCCGACTGTTGTTTCGGAAAAGGATAAGGCAATTCCTCCATTTGCAATGACCAATTCAAGGGCTAATGTATGATATTGGCCGGATCGTTACTGGCTAAGCACAAAGCGGAAACAATCGATTCCCGCAGTCTGGATGAGCGCAGGCTCTCAGGGGCAGTAGTGAACAAATGGACATTTTGAACAACTAGCATAGCTGCTGATGAAGATTTTTTATTTGTGTCAATAAAACCTAACAGTTCAAGATATTTTTTACGACAATAGATTCATTAACCTAACGGCTCCGAGTATTCCTCGCGAAAAAGCCTACTAAGTGAATGAACTAACGCCAAGGCTACGTGATAATTTTTTACATAACCTCAAACCGAGATTTAATATGATACTAGTAGACACAGCGCTCGCCAGACGACAGGCGGAAAATAATCCGGTGCGTGTTGCGCTCATCGGCGCCGGATTTATGGGCCGCGGCATAATTTTACAAATCACAACTGCCGTACCTGGAATGGAGGTAGTAGCCGTATACAATCGCACAGTGGAGGCCGCTAAGCGAGGCTACCAGGAAGCTGGGATCAATGAATTTGAGATAGTAAACAAACAATCCGTACTGGAAGAGCGGATTTCAAAAGGTAAATATTCAATCACGGAAGACCCTTTTATTATTTGCCAGGCGGGCAACATCGATGTTATCGTCGAAGCCACCGGCGCCGTCGAGTTTAGTTCGCGAGTGGTGTTTGAGGCCATAAAGAATAGAAAACATGTTGTGATCATGGGTGCTGAATTGGATGGCACGGTGGGAGGAATCTTAAAAGTTCACGCGGATAAGGAGGGGGTTGTACTCACAAATGCCGATGGCGACCAGCCCGGGGTAGAAATGAACTTATTTAGGTTCGTCAAAGGAATTGGCGTGAAACCAGTCTTGTGTGGAAACATCAAAGGACTTCAGGACCCGTATCGCAATCCAACCACACAAGAAGCCTTTGCAAAAAAATGGGGCCAAAACCCTGCCATGGTCACATCGTTTGCAGATGGAACGAAAATTTCTTTTGAGCAGGCAATTGTAGCCAACGCCACCGGAATGACCATTGGCAAAAGAGGTATGTTCGGACCTACAGTTACATCCGGAACACCGTTAAAAGAGATCATGAGTAAATATCCCCTGGAAGTACTTACGTCAGGTCCAGGCATTGTGGATTATTGCGTGGGCGCGGAACCAGGGCCTGGAGTATTTGTCCTTGGAACGCACGATCATCCTATACAAAAACACTATCTGAACCTTTATAAATTGGGTGAAGGCCCACTTTATTTGTTCTATACACCGTACCACCTATGTCATTTGGAGATTCCAATGACATGCGCGCGGGCAGCTTTGTTTGACGACGCAACAATAACGCCGCTTGGACAACCTCTGGTAGAAGTGATTACAACTGCCAAGATTAACCTGAAGGTCGGCCAGGTCATTGACGGTATTGGTTGTTACATGACCTACGGCCAATGCGAAACAGCTTCCATCACAGCTGAACAGCAATTGTTGCCTATGGGTCTCGCCGAAGGATGCATATTGAAGAAAGATGTTCATAAAGACCAGGTGCTCACTTATAACGATGTAATCCTGCCAAAAGGCAGATTCTGCGATAAGCTTAGACAAGAGCAAAATTTGCACTTTAGCATGGCCGTTGAGAAATAGGGTCATCGGGAGCAGAAAAGACTGCGTGGCATGATAGGTTTTAGAATATATTATACTTTTTGGAATCATTTTAATCGCTAGTTTCACGCAAAAAAGAATCCGTGCAATACGATGTCATTATTGTGGGAGGAGGAGCCGTAGGCCTCGCCACAGCTTTACAGCTGAAGACCCAAAATCAAAAGCTCAAGGTAATCGTCATTGAAAAAGAACCTGTGGTGGCTAACCATCAGACGGGTAATAATAGCAATGTTATACATTCGGGTATTTACTACAAGCCCGGCAGTCTGAAGGCTAAGAACTGCATCCACGGTTATAACCTGTTGATCGACTTTTGCCGACAATATGAGGTTCCCTTTAGCCTTTGTGGTAAAATCATTGTGGCTACCGACGAGAAGGAACTCCCGCTCTTAAAAACTATTCACGACCGCGGTCAGCAAAATGGCTTGACCAATTTAAGAATGCTCAAAGGAGAACAACTTAAGGAGTATGAGCCTCATGTCGCTGGAATCGCGGGAATTCATGTCCCCCAGACGGGAATCGTAGATTATCGTGTTGTTGCTGAAAAATATGCCGAAGTGCTGCAACGTCTGGGTGGTGAGCTTAAGCTAAACGAGAAGGTCAAGGATGTAAGACTTGGTTCGGATGACGTTACTGTTGTAACGCAAAAATCAACTTACACTGGAAAGTTGATGGTGAATTGTGCCGGTCTATATTCAGATAAGATTGCAAGGCTGACATCTCAAAGAGTAGATGTCAAGATCATTCCTTTCAGGGGGGAGTATTATAAGCTGAGAAAGGAAAAGGAATATTTGGTCAAGACGCTAATATATCCGGTACCTGATCCTAATTTTCCATTTCTTGGCGTCCACTTCACTACTATGGTAGGTGGAGGAGTTGAGTGCGGTCCGAATGCTGTACTAGCGTTTGCACGCGAGGGATACAAAAAATCAGACATCAACCTGTCAGAATTAAGCGAGACGTTAATGTGGCCGGGGTTCAGAAAGGTTGTTTCGAAATATTGGAAGACGGGGCTGGGAGAGATGCATCGATCTTACTCCAAGTCCGCATTTACGAAAGCACTTCAAAAGCTTATGCCTGAGATCCGGGAGGACGATCTGATCGTGGGTGGCGCAGGTGTCAGGGCGCAGGCATGTGATAAAACGGGCGGTCTTCTGGATGATTTTCTCATTCTCGAAGATAAACAGGTTATCAATGTTTGCAATGCGCCATCACCAGCCGCAACGTCGTCGCTATCCATCGGAGAAACTGTTGCTAATTGGGCAAAAAACAGACTGTAAAGGCGACCCAAATTAATCATAACCCTTCGGGCCAGTATTAAACATTCGATTAAGAAGCAAGCGCGACCTTCACGCCATTATCGCGGACCCAAACCGTTCTCCGATATTCGTTTTGTTCCTCTCTAAGCTTATCAGAAAATCTGCCTGCAGGAACGATTACATCAGCATAGGTTATTACCTGATCACGCATGATATCGCGCTTTAATTTGCAGCCTTCTGCTAATCCCATGGGAAGTAAATTTTGCTCTTCAGTAATGTCAGACGTTTCACATTGTCCGTAGGCGTGATATCCCCCGATACCATCAAGCGTATCACCGGCCTTTAAATTAGTTTTGGCTGTAGTCACAACTTCAACAGTCGGCGCACCTATTGGCGTGACAGATGCATCTCCGAAAATCACGGCTCTGGCGCAGGTAAGCGGAACTTCAAAATGACAAATATGGTAGGGGTTGTAAAACGCATACAAGGGACCTTCACCTAATTTGTATAAATTAAGAAATTGTTGTTGAAAAGGCTTATCGTGCGTTGCCAGCACAAATATCCCAGCGGGAGGCGATGCTCCAACTACATAATCTACTATGCCAGGACCCGACGTCAGTACATCCATCGGATACATTTTCATGACCTCCGTCAAGGGAGTGCCGACGGGGACCGAAGGACCAAACATTCCGCGCTTACCCACCGTCATTCCGGTTGCATTGGCAACTATGGCTTGTTCATATGAGATCTTCGTACCATCCGCGAACGATGTAACCATGTGTGCGTTTTGTTTCCATTTTTTCGCAAAACTCTCTTGCGTTGTGGGGGTGCGGTAGGGATCCTGCAGGCCTTTTATATTTCCGCACAACACAGGCTTAAGTCCTATAGCCTTGACGTATCGATACAAGTTCATTTCTAAACCGGGTTGATCACCATCAGCATTGGTGAGAATTACTCCAGCCTTGTCAGCGTAAACCTTTAGAATTCCGCCGACTGTGCCGTCAAGCTCAGCATTCATGAGCACAATGTGTTTTTTATTCTGAATGGCCTCGAATACGACTCGTGAACTGAATTCTACCGCACCAGTGGCTTCAATTATAACATCAATATTTGCTGCCTTGCCAATCAGAAGCGGATCCTCAGTTACTGAATACTTGCCGCGGCCGATTCTGTCATCTAAGTCTGTCGGGCTGGTTACGACCTCAAAATCCCCAATCCCGGCATCCAAGTAAGCCTTCTTTGCTTTGTCAAGGGTTCTGTTGTAGATGGCTGCAATCGTCAGCCCCGGAACAGCGGTAGCTATTTGATAAACTATTCCCCGCCCCATGAATCCAGCTCCAATCAGTCCAACGCGTATAGGTTTTTTTTCTTCTGCTCTCTTGGCAAGCGCTGTGTCAACGATAATCATTGTCAAAAGCTTTAAATGTACATTAGAGATTTAATAATAATAGAATAACGAAAAAGTATATTCCATGGAACATCGTCAACACCTTCATTCCGGATTTAACAGACAATTTCGGCAGGTGATTTGACGTAAGAAATGTGCGGGCGTCTATCTGACATGGTCGTACATCTGTTTGAAACTGAAACTCTGCAGGCAAAATGCAAATACCAAAACAGACTTCGTGGTCCTGGTTAAGTGTTCTGCTATTGATTAACATATATGTAAGTAGGTCTGAGTGTATATTTAAAGATTGGTAAGAGATGTACGATATGAAGGAGTGTACCTCAAATTAAAAGAGTGCAAAAAATTGCCAGCTGTGGTGACGATTCAGAAAAAATATTGAGGTCGAATTCAGGGCTATGCGAATCACTTAAAAACCGATTTTGGGTCTTGAGATCCTGTAGGATAGTAAACTTTAAATCGAAACCTGACGGCTCCGAATCAATTCTATCCACGTGAGGCTCTATAAAAATTGATGACGTGACTTCGTTATAGGAGACTTCCTCGGTAGAATTGAGCAAATATTCGGCCACTCCCCCAAATGCCCCCATGGAGAGTAGACACCACACGATCCGTATCCTAAACAGTCTCACTTAAAAATATAACTTTAAAATAAAATTACTGACTTTGTGATTAAAAAAAACGCACGCTCGACAAAGATTATATAAAATCGATAAGACATATCATGATTGGAGCGCGCCATGGAAACGAATTAGGTTGATGGTGAGCAGACGGTTTACAAGGTTTGTCAAGCAAGCCATGTCTGACAGGTGGTTGACTCCAACGAAAAGTACATATATGGCATTCTTGACATTGTCAATCTTTGTTCCGACTACGGTTTTCTAGAAACATCTATTGTTTCTAATGAGAAAGAACTACTCGCCGTTTCACTATTCACAATGAATAAGACTAATTCAAGATTTGTAAAGAGGGGAGCAGCGCTCAGTTAATAAGCTCCTTTCTCCCCGCTTATCATGTTCCAAACGGTCAGGAAAATGATTTTGATATCCAGGGAAAGGCTCCAGTTCTCCATGTAGTTCACATCATATTCGACGCGTTTCTCCATGAGACCTATTTCTTTTGTTTCCCCCCGGAAACCGTTTACCTGTGCGTATCCGGTAATACCAGGCATAACGAAATGTCTAACCTTGTATTTTTCAATGGTCTTGGAGTATTGCTCCTGCTGACTGCTGATATGCGGCCTCGGACCTACAACGGACATATTTCCCATCAGGACATTTACAAATTGAGGGATTTCATCAAGGTTCGATTTTCTAAGGAAACGTCCAACACGGGTTACGCGCGGATCATCCTTAGTAGCCTGTCTCTCAGAAACATTATGTGCGTACATGGTCCTAAACTTATAACACTCAAAGAGCTTGTTTTTCTTTCCCTGTCGCAGCTGTTTAAATATGATCGGTCCTGGCGAATCCAATCGGATTGCAATGGCAATGATCGGAACTATGATTGGAAAAATTAACAAGATAACCAATAGCGAAAACACAATGTCAAAAAGTCTCTTCAGCCCTGCATTCAACGCGACGCCTAGAGGCTCCTTCCTGGTTGTAATAACCGGGATCGAGTCAAGCATAAACACATTGTATTTGTCAGTTACAGCCTCTCCTAAATCAGGCGTAATTCTGAGATAGATAAAGTTATCATCGGCAAACTTTGAGATCTGTTTCAACAATTCGTCGTTGCCTGGAGCCAATGCAAAATAGATCTCGTCTATATTCTCTTTCAAACAGAAATCTGTTACGTCTTTAATTTTACCCTTTATCAGGTCCTTGCGAACGATCAACGGGTCAGGATTGTCGTCAAAGAATCCTTTGAAGTTATACTTTGAAAAATCGTGCGACGAAAAGAAGTTGTAGAGTGCTCTTCCCGAACGAGTTGCCCCAATAATTATGACCTGACGCTGATCGAACCCAGAAAATTCAAAATACTTCCAAGTCAGTTTATAGATAATTCTTGATCCTATAAAAAATACTGCCGTGAACAAATACACGAACGGCAGGAACTGCACATTCAATTGATAGGACTTTGTGGTGTACAGTATGATACTCAACAAACAAAAATGTACCAAAAGAGTACCCACGAGGTTAAAACTTATACTTCTTAAAAGGCTGAATTTATTGATGCGATAAATCTCATTCAAAAAGCCAGCTATAACCCACACCAAGCTAAAAATGACAAAGAATGATGTCTCATCGCTGGCGGGAATACCGGCGGTAAATCCCAGCTTCTTAGTGAGAGAGAATGCCAAAGAGATGAGGTAAAAATCAAGGATAAATACCAGCATCTTAATAAGGCGCGAATAATATTTATCTTCCATAAAAACTAATTATAAAGCCAAACATGTCATAAAAATAGCCGCATTGACATGGTTTTAAGATGACCGTGATCATCACTTTTAGAAATCTTTCTCATGAAATTGCGATGCTTGCGAGTCCTGGATTTCCCGAACTGGGAACGACTTGGCAGTGAACCAGATACGTGGACGGAAGGCGGCTAAAAAGGATGTGCAAACAACAAAAATCCCTAAAAAAAGACGAGCTCTTTTACTCAACAAATGAGTGGCGTGCACTGTGGCGTTTTGCCGCTTTGAGATTCAAAAATGTTGCCGCGAGGAATTCAATCGATAGCGCTACACTCATTACTTCCTTTTACCTCATTTTCGCGACTTTATTCGCAAACACCATTACCAAGTGTTCAAGCTTCGCTTTTTCGCGGATCTTTATACCCTCATCAGAAATTTCGATTAAGCCTTCATCCTTAAAATCAGCCAAAGTCCGGTTTAAAGACTCAGTGGCTGTTCCAATCATATTTGAGATGTCCTTTCTTGCTATGGTAATAATCTCTTTTTTATTGGGTACATTATGCTGACTGTAGATCTTGAGTAACGCTCCGGCTACCCGCTGTCTGACTGATTGATATGCCAGATCCAATAGTCTGTTTTCAGCTTCCATCAAATTATTGGAAAGCATTTTTATGAATTTCCGGGCAATATCCTTGCTGGAATAAATTACGGTGAGAAAATCCTGTTTTGGAATAATGGAAATTTCAGCTTCCTCAAGGACCTCCGCGCTTTCGTTGTGCTGTTTTTCTTCCAACAAGGGTACATATCCCAAAAAATCCCCTGCTGAATGAATGCCTGTAATCAATTCTTTGCCGTCATAATTCGCCTTGTAGGTTTTGACTTCTCCACTGATGATAAAGTAAAGGTCCGACGGTGTTTGGCCCTCCATGAAAACGAATTCTTTCTTCTTAAAAATCCGCGTGGGCCTGTTTTCTGATAATTTTTGAAACTCCTTTAACTCACGGGCCTTGTTAAAAAACGTATTTACGTCATAGAGGTCGTTCTTCACATTTGCCTTGAGCGATTCATTTTTTTTCAGTCTGATCTCGACGACCTTGAGCAAATCGTGGCCTTCAAACGGTTTAGTGATATAGTCATCGGCGCCGAGGTTCATTCCCATTCTCAGATCGTTCTTGTCTGCCTTGGCAGTCAAAAAGATAAAGGGTATGTGGGCTGTTTCGGGGTCGCTGTTAAGGATGTGAAGAACACCATAGCCATCCAATTCCGGCATCATTACATCGCACAAAATAAGATCCGGATGTTGTTGCTGCGCAATTTCGACGCCGATTTTACCATTTGGGGCACTCAAAACATTGTAGTGAGCGAGCTTCAAAATACTGCAGATATTTTCAGCCATCTCCTGATTATCCTCAATCAACAATACGGTATATTTCATAGGGCTCCTGATTCTCTTTCAAGACGCTATATTAAGCTTGTTTTTCTAAAACATTGACATTCATCACGGGAATAATAGCTATAAAAGTAGTTCCTTTATTGAGTTGACTGGTAAATTCGATCGTGCCCTTCAAAAGTCTAATATATTTTTTTGCAATGTTTAATCCTAGCCCGGTTCCTTCAACATTGTTTGCATTTTGACCTCTGTAAAATCTTTTGAAAATCTGATGCTGTTCATTTTCCGGTATACCAATTCCTTGATCTGTTACACGAATTTTTAATGTTTCTTTTTTAAGTTCTGCAGACAATTGGATCTCCGCATCGTGTGGAGAATATTCAATTGCATTAGAGAGCAAATTAGTCAAAATGTTTTTGAGTAGAAACTTATCAGTCATAACCGTACATTCAATCCCCTCATGGGTAAAGTGTATTTTTTGTTTTACCTTTTTGATGGATCCTATCTCCTGCAAGAATTCATCGAAAAAAGCCTTTATATCGGTTTCGGTATACGTCACTTTTAGTTTGCCTTCTTCCAGCTTACCAAGCGAAAGGTAATCATTCAGCAAAGCCGTTAGATTGTGCACAGACCTTTTTATCTTATCGAAGAACGCCGTCTTTTCTAATTCATAATCAGCATCTGTGTAATTTTCGAGAAGGAAAACTGACGAAAGAATCGTGCTTAACGGTGTTCTGAATTTGTGCGACGCCATCGTTACGAATTGTGACTTCAGTACATTAAGCTCTTTTTCTCTTTCGAGTGCTCTAATCAGATTATTTTCAAGCGCCTTCTGGTCGGTAATGTTCCGGATCACCAACAGAACCTCATTCACTTCATTATTAGCATCCGGGATAGGCACGCCGTTCAGGGTATACGATTTGTTGTTCACCCTCAATTCGGTCGAAATCTGTTCTCCCTTGAACGCATTTTTCAGTTCGGGCAGCGATGTTAAGTTCAGAAAAGCGTTCTCGTTTTTTCGTTGATTTCGTAACAACCCCAATTCCTCTATTTCTCCACCGTCGGCGAGAATAAATTTCATTTCTTTATTAAGGACACATATTACGCCGTCAGGGAAATTGTGGGCCATGGCCTCCTGGAGTTTTTTTCTTTTCAGGAGTTCCAACTCGACAATCTTTCGCTCGTTGGATTCGGAGCGTAGGTCTGAAGTAACAGACTCAAGTTCATGTATGGCCTCATTTTTTTGTGTCTCAAGCGACTGAATTAATTCTGAATTTTTGTTTGCCTGAAATTTCAATTTGTGATTCGCGTAGACACATATCCAGACCATGGAGAGCGACAGGCCGTTGATGATAACTTCGTCTCCATCTACTCCATTGGAAAAGTTTGTGGTTAAGTATCCCGCTAGGATGGCAAGACTGGCGGCGAGTCCAATAATTATTAGGCTCTTGCTGTCTCCGGAATATCTGAGAATATAGATGGATATGATAAGGCCCCCAATGGTACCGACATGAGCAGTCCATTGTAAAATGAAAATACCCATCGCCAGTGCTAAACCTACGCCGAGCCTATCAAACCGATTAAAATTCATAGTTATTAAAAAATGTCACTTAACAGACTCATTTCTACTAATTTAAGTAACGCATTTTTTCCTTCCCAAGGTATTGCATTCACGTATCTATTTAAATGACCCCAGTCATCAAAATGAAAGATATCCAAAAAGCTTGTAATTATTAAAAAAAACAAAAGCGGGAGTATCCCGCTCTTGGACCAAATAGTTTAGTGCCTTTTAAAACAGTTATTCTATTGGGTCTTTCTCAATCAGGGATGCCTCCTTGATCAAACCCAGTTTTTTTTCTGATTCCAGATGATTAGTTTTTTACCTGTTACGATAATTATCTCTACCCATCCTGACCTGATCGGACAATGCCTCCCTAATCAAGACGTTGAAAAGGTACAGTGAACCCCAAATTCTGATCATGACTGGAGTCATCATGCGCAAAGATTTTCGTCTAAGACTGAAGAAATTTTCCGGATAATGATTCAATTGCCCTGAACAAATTGTAGTTTCTTGCGTTAACGCCATAGCTAATCAACTCCCAGGCGCTGGAGTGCCCTTTGAAGATTTGATTTCTCCTTTAATACTTTGTTAAAGAGATCGCCAACCTTATCTAACCGCCGTGGAAGAGTTTGGATATTGAACTGAGAGGGACGCAAGCCTCGCTTAACCTCTTTCCACTCTAAGGGAGTGGACACCGAAGCACCCGGCACGGGGCGCAGGCTGTAAACGGACGAAAGTGTCTGGCCTCGACTATTTTGCATATAATCAATATAGATCCTATTCTTTCTCTTACTAAGCGACCGCTCCAGCGTAGTGGTTTGAGGCAACTGTTCCTGCGCCAACGTTGCCAGAAGTTCAGCAAACGACCTAGCTTGATGATAGTCATAAGCTGACCCCAACGGAACATAAACGTGTAAGCCGGTCGCGCCAGAAGTTTTACAATAAGAGGCAACCTCCGCTCGATCCAATATTTCCTTGAGTACCAAGGCTGTATCAATAACTTCATCAAAGGAATTCTTGTCCGATGGATCTATGTCTATAACCAAGTAATCGGGATGATCCAAATGGGTTACCCTGGAATTCCAGGGATTGATTTCAATACACCCTAAATTATTAAGATAAAGCAAAGTAGCCTTGTCATTACAAAGGATGTAATTGATATCCTTGTTAGTACTTTCAGAATATAATGCTATTCGTTGCACCCAGTCCGGCGCGGCATCACCCGCATCTTTATGATAAAATCCTTTGTCTGTTATTCCATTGGGATTTCTCTTCAGCGATTGGGGGCGATTCTTTAAATACGGAAGTATATATTTTGAAATGCCGTTATAATATTCCAAGACTTGCCCCTTTGTTATTTTTTCTTTTGGCCAGTATACCTTGTCTTGATTGCTGAGTTTTAATGTATGGCCGTTGACCTTAATTGTATTATTTGAATTCTCAATTTTACTCGGGCTCTTCCTCACGCCAGGAGAGCTATTACTTTTCTTTACCGGCTCTTTCGTTTTTTCCCGCATATCTTGGTTGGATTTATGACGCTCTCTTAAGACTCGCCTTCAATTGGCTCATCAAGTCTTCGGACTTGCGATGAGTAACCTTCAATACCGGCTGCTTAATAGTTTTACCACTTGCTTTTGCTTTGATCAGTTTTCGTAATTCGGCTGTATAGGTATCCTTGAATTTTTTAATATCAAAGGAAGCTGTGAGCTGATCGATCAGCGACAGCGCCATCTTCATCTCTGCAGGTTTCGGCTTTTCCTTCGGCAATGTCAAGTCAGAAGGATCGCGAATCTCTTCGGCAAACCTTAACCTGTTCAACACAATGACATTTTTGTACGGCCTCATAATACACAAGTGCTCCTTGCTGCGCAAGACAAAATTACCAATACCGGCCTTGCCGCTTTTCTTCAGCGCCTCTCTTAACAACACGTAGGCTTTTGCTCCTGATTTCTCTGGCGCGAGGTAATATGGAGTCTCATAGTAAATACTATCTACTTCCTTTTCCAGGATGAAGTCGGTTATCTCTATGACTTTACTCTTTTTTGGACTTGCCTGTTCAAAGTCCTTATCGTTCAGTATTACATAGTCGCCTTTGTATTTGTATCCTTTGACGATGTTGCCCCAAGCTACTTCTCTTCCAGTTTCTTCGTTTACACGCTTGAACTTGATGTGTGCATGATCCTTCTTGTCGAGCATATCAAGGTCAAGTTCGCTTTGCTGCGAAGCGCTGAAAAGTTTTACAGGTATGTTAACCAACCCAAATCCGATGGCCCCAGTCCAAATAGCTCTCATAAGAATTTTTTTAGGTTTGTAATAAAAAAATAATGCCACTTTAGAGAGTTGCGGTATTGATACCACTCATCAAAATTAATGAGCTAAGCTGAACCTTACTAAGTGGAGCTTATTCCACAATTTGCACCGTTTCGCCAGCCTTTTGGGATGGGCAACCCGGGCTCTCACATCAAATACCCGTGGTACAATTTGTTCTCGTCAGGGTTATTTAAGATTTTCGTTCAAACCATTTTTTCACACAATGAAAATCATCTGTATAATCTGTGCAGTTTATTGTTTTCCTCTGGCGGTATCAGGTCAAAGCGGAAAAGTTTTTGATAACTTGTCAATGCCCAGTAAAATTCTTAAGGGCGATAGAAAGTATGCAGTGTATTTACCCCCTGATTATGAATCGTCTCAGCGCAGCTATCCCGTGTTGTACCTCTTACATGGGGGTGGTGACGATCAAACGGGTTGGGTGCAGTTCGGAGAAGTGTTGACCATCGCTGACCGTGAAATACTTGCTGGCCGGGCAACGCCTATGGTCATCATTATGCCCGATGCGAATACGGGTGTACGCGGATACTTTAACGACCTGAAGGGCGAATGGCGCTACGAAGATTTTTTCTTTCAGGAATTTATGCCTTTTGTTGAAAAAGCGTATCGGATAAAAAGCGACAAGCGATATCGAGCCGTGGCAGGATTATCTATGGGCGGCGGAGGATCCTTCATGTATGCACTTCATCATCCTGAGCTATTTTCTTCGGCCTGTCCGCTTAGCGCATCTACCGGTCCTCTGTCTATAGAGGCAGCAAAGGCATCGTTCGAGCGGCAGAATGTGAAAGGTACTGATGAGCAAATTGAAGCATATTATAAGAAACATAGCGCGCTCGCATTAGTCGAGGCGATGCCAGATGACCAAAAGAAAGCGGTGCGGTGGTACATTGATTGCGGTGATGACGACTTCTTATATGAGGGAAATTCCCTCATTCATATTGCTATGAGAAAAAAGGAAATCCCGCATGAGTTTCGCGTTCATGACGGCGGACATAATTGGACTTACTGGCGTACTGCCTTGCCAACTGTCCTTGCTTTCATTTCAGATAGTTTTCATCAGTACTGAAATTTCAGCAATTGAAAGATTGAAAGATTGTAAGATTGTAAGATTGTAAGATTGTAATATTAGTACTTCAAGGACAAAGTTGCACCCAATCTACAATCGTCAATCTACAATCGTCAATCTATAATCGTCAATCTTCAATAACCTACTGGTTAGTATCGTCAACAATAACAACCTTCTCCATGACATCACCCTGACGGATCGAATCAATGATGTCAAGACCTTCATAAACTTTACCGAAAACGGTGTGATTGCGGTCAAGGTGTTTTGTTGTTTCTCTTGTATGGCAAATGAAGAATTGAGAACCTCCGGTATTTCTTCCGGCATGAGCCATCGAAATGACGCCGCGATCATGGTATTGGTTCTTCCCCGTCAATTCACAATTGATGCGGTATCCAGGACCTCCATTTCCGAGGCCATTAGGGCAGCCACCTTGTATCATAAAATTTGGAATCACACGGTGAAAAATAAGCCCATCATAAAATCCCTTTTCAGCAAGGGTTATGAAGTTGTTAACGGTATTTGGCGCATCTTCCTCAAAAAACTCAATTTTCATGACGCCTTTCTTGGTATGAATTTCTGCTTTCTTCATGTTGTTATTATTTAGGGCGTAAATTTAGAATACTATTTTGATGGCTTCCGGCCTTCATCATTCTTTTAAAAGAAAAACTTCTGGATGGTAACATGTGCATCAAATAAAAAAATGTTTCCCTCGGAATCCATTGCCGAGGAGGCGCTTATTTCCGCATGGACAGCTTACGATTACACGGGAAAGAATGGACCTGTAGGAGTCTATCTGTGTGACATTTGCGGATCATATCATCTCACTTCCAAGGGTCCGACTAACAAGAGGTTGGCTGATTTCATTGCTTCCGGCGAGCTAAGAAGAAATGCGGAAGCTAGCCGCTGGTTAGACAAATTGAAAAAAAGGAAGTGAGGCGCGTATATTTGTCCACACTATCTTGTAGACTTTATACCTCACCATACTGGCGTGTTTTTCTCTTCCGATGCTTTCATTTGAATTCAATGGTTTAGTTTCTGGCCCGATTTTGATTTTGGATTGTCAAGCCTTGATTTAAAACAGGGTCACCTATGAAAAGAGTATTGATCAGTCTGAGCATAACCTCAGCATTGTTGATGTTTACGACTTGCGCCAAAAATCCGGTGACAGGAAAAAGAGATTTGATGCTTTTATCCGAAAGTCAAGAGGTTGCAATGGGTAAGCAGTCCGATCCCGATATTATCAGATTTTTTGGCTTATATGAAGATAAGAATTTGCAAAAATTCATCGATGAGAAAGGACAGCAGATGGCGGCTATATCGCATCGCAACAATCTCAAGTATGAATTCAAAATTGTCGACTCGCCTGTTGTGAACGCCTTTGCCGTACCGGGCGGTTACGTTTATTTTACCCGCGGCATTATGGCTCATTTCAACAATGAAGCTGAATTTGCCGGAGTGTTGGGCCATGAAATAGGACACATTACAGCGAGGCATTCGGCTAAACAATATAGCAATGCCATGTTAGCGCAGATAGGGCTTGTTGCCGGAATGGCACTGTCGCCAGAATTTGCCCAGTTTGCTGATTTGGCGCAAAGTGGTATCGGACTTTTGTTTTTGAAGTTTGGTAGGGATGCGGAAAGCCAATCGGACAGGCTAGGCGTAGAGTACTCGACTAAAATCAATTACGATGCGCGGGAAATGGCCGGATTTTTTCAGACGCTTGACCGACTCTCTACGCAGTCAGGAAGTGACGAAGTGCCAACATTCCTTTCTACGCATCCCGACCCAGCCGACCGGGAAGAAAAAGTCGCGAAACTGGCGGAAGAGTGGAAACGTAAGACGAAGTCTACTTCGTTGAAGGTGAACCGCGACAATTACTTAAAAATGATCGATGGAATCGTCTATGGTGAAGACCCGAAACAGGGATTTGTAGAGAATAATATTTTTTATCATCCTGTGTTGAAGTTTCAATTCCCGCTACCGCAAGGCTGGTCCTTTCAAAACACGCCTCAGCAGGTACAAATGGCCTCAAAAGATGGTAGGGCCATGATAATATTGACTCTTGCTCCAGGGGAATCGTTGGAAGCCGCGGCTGAATCGATCCTTAAGAATTACCAACTTACACTCGTGGAATCTCAGAAGGACCGGATAAACAATTTACCCGCAATCATCATGGTGGCCGATCAGGTATCGCAGCAGCAACAGCAAAGCCTGCGAACTCTTTCCTATGTGATACAATACGGAGATAATATTTATGCCATGATCGGTGTTTCGATCCTGCAAGCATTTAATGAATATGTTCCGACCTTCAAGTCTACAATGGGCCGCTTCAATACTTTGACAGATCCGGAAAAGATTAACAAGAAACCTGAGCGGATTCGCATTAAAACAGTTCAGCAAAATGGAACCTTGCTGAACGCGCTGCAGGCTGCCCGTGTGAACGATAAACGCGCCGACGAACTTGCAACGCTTAATGGCATGATGCTTACCGATCGCGTCGAGAAGGGGATGCTGATTAAAGTAATAGAATAAACCAGGATCAGATGGCCTCGCCACCTGTCTCTCCTGTCCTTAAACGTATGCACTCTTCAAGATGAGTGATGAAGATCTTGCCGCTACCGATCATGCCGCTGTCATTTGCTTTGGTCGCATTGATAATTGCATTACAGGTGGCGTCGACGAACTCATCGTTGACGGCAATTTCAAGCCGTGCATTAGGGACTAAGTTGGGGACTACAATCTGACCGCGATAGATCTCTTCTGTTTTACTTCTCCCGTGGCCAGCTACGTGACTCACGGTTATTCTTGAAATGCCGGCCTCAATAAGTGCTTCACGGACTTGGTCTAATTGATTTTCTCTGATTATCGCAATGATAAGCTTCATGGGTAGTTCTGTTTCTAAATAAATTACTCAAAATTATGCATCAGCTTGGATTGATCATACCGTATCCTCTCTCACCATGATAGTAGTTATCTAAACCCTTCATTTCAGCTTCGCTGTTCGAACGGAATTTGGTGATCCTGTTTACCACCACAAGGATGAGCAACGTACCAAACGCAGCATACGCGACAGCCATTAGGACCGCCAGACACTGAATTCCCAGTTGTTGGAATGCGCTCCAGCTACCGCCAGCGATAGTTGCAGCATCAGCCATCCAACTATCGCGTATAAAAAAGGAAAGGAAAATGGCACCGACAATTCCACCAATGCCATGTATTCCGAACGCATCAAGTGTATCGTCGAAGCCAAGTTTATTTTTCAGAATAATCGCCAAATAGCAAAAGATCGTAGCGAGCAAACCTATAGCTAATGCTCCAGTTGGCTGGACCACACCAGCAGCCGGGGTTATAGCGACCAGTCCGGCCAATATTCCACTGACAAAGCCAAGAGCTGTAGCTTTTCCCTGATGGATTCCTTCAATGACTACCCAGGCGATAGCGCCTGCGGCTGCTGCGATCTGAGTCGCGGTGAGCGCCTGTGCTGCACTTAGACCGCTGGAAATACTGCTACCAGCATTGAATCCGAACCAACCCACCCAGAGGAGTCCCGCGCCGATTAATGTCATTACAAGGTTGCTGGGCCGCATGGGCAGATGAGGAAATGCTTTCCTGGGACCTAGATAGATAGCGGCGACCAAACCACTTACGCCTGCGGAAATGTGAACTACGGTTCCTCCCGCAAAGTCAATAGCGCCTTTGGGTCCAAGGTTAAACAGAAAACCATCGGAAGCCCAAACCCAATGGCACAGGGGGTTATACACGATCAAACCCCACAAAGCAATGAAGAAGCAATATGCCTTGTAAGAAACACGTTCAGCAAAAGCTCCTGCAATCAGTGCGGGCGTAATGATGGCGAATTTAGCCTGAAACATAGAGAATACATATTCAGGAATTCCAGCAGGCAGAATAACTTCATCTATCCCCTTCAAAAAGAAATAGTCCCAATTCCAGCCAAACCAACCTCCGAGTACATTTTGTCCGAATGCCATGCTGTATCCGCAGACGACCCAAAGAATGGTCATGATACCCATGGCGGAAAAGCTGTGCATCATTGTACCCAAGACATTTTTTGTCCTGACCAAACCGCCATAAAACATAGCCAGCCCAGGGATCATCAACAGCACTAATGCAGTGGAAGTTAGCATCCAAGCTGTAGTGCCTGAATCGATAGGAGGGGTATCAGCTGCGAAAAGGTTAGAGGTCGGAACAAAAGAGATCAGTAAAAGCAGAATTGCCGGGCGTAGAGCTGTTTTCATCAAAGATTTAGGTTTTTATTAATAGTATCATTTACGTCCACGAGAGAATAGTCATCTCCACCGAACTAAAATTATGACGCGAAATTAATAGAGGGGAACTATTTAACAAGTATGGTACGAAATTAATCTATAACGATCAGAAAATGGGAAATTTTGCCAAGGATGGGCCTCCAACAAACCGGTTATTCCAAAAAATTAGATAATTATTAGCCCCATAGGTCAGATCGCAACTAGCGCAAAATCATCACGGCCCCTTTGTAGGTCTTCTTTATGAAAGACAGTCTCAGATCGATCGTGTAGTAGTAGGTGTCAACGGGCAGTTGTTCACCATTAAAGGTTCCGTCCCATTTTTTCTCCAAACCGATTGCTTCATAAACTAATAATCCTCTTTTGTTATACACTTTCACTACCGTATCGTTGAACTGATCAGTATTGGTGTAGGGTTCTACTGCCCACACACTGTTGGCTTCATCACCGTTCGGAGTAAATGCGTTTGGAATACTGAGTTCAACATCGATTTCCAATTCTATTGACCGCGTGCGAACGTCGCTGACTTCCGGACCATCGCTGACGGTGAAATAGATATCTTTAGGTTCGGTTGAAATTTGTGAGGGCTCTCCATTAATATCTACTGTAAGCTTGTAATTGTATTGGATGGACCTGATTGCAGCCGTGTATTCTTCGATCGAAGCGTAACCGATGAGCGATAGTACGCCTCTTGCCGGATCGTACACCCCCCGAATGGGAGAAGTGTCGTTGTTTTCGAAAATGAGTTCATCATTCTCGGGACTATAATTCGTGCCTTCAACGAAACCAACTTCAGCAAAGTTCAAGAAGTCGCTATCAACATCTATGCATTCAAAAATTTCAGTCAGTGGTATTGGACCTGACCCCGGCTCATAGAGAAGGGAAGTGGATTCAATTGCCGTAATTTCCGGCTTATCGTTGATCGGTAGGACGAGTATTGTTAGTGGGAAAGTATTACTGGGAAATTCGCCATCGTTCACAGACACGGGAACTGACAACTCGCCAGTATAGTTCAAGTTCGGTATTACCTCATTTCCATTTACTGTGAAATTTTCACCAGTCCCAAGCTGAAGGGTGAAGCCATTCGGGTAGTCGTCATCCGCATCGCTTACACTCAGGTGTTCAAATAGAATCGAAAGAGGAATATCTTCGTTAGTGAATAAGACTTCTTGTCCATTGATGGACGGCTCTGCGCCGGGTTGAAATACATCAATGGCTAATATAAAGGGAGCACTTTCTGATTTACCATCGCTCACTGTCACTGTAACGGACAATGCACCCTCATAACCCAGCGAAGGTGTTATGGTGGTCAGAGCCGAACCAGACAATGAATAGTTGTCGCCTGGAAATACCTTCACAGTCAGGTTTAGTCTATCCTCCTCGTCCTCCTCTTGTATTTCCAAATAACTTGTGTTAAGCGTCAAGCTTTCATTCACTGGCAAGGGAATAGGCTCAGGCTTTTGGCCAAGTATCTTAGGAACAAAATTAACGTCGGTCACCGTTATCGTGGCAATAAATTCGGAGCTTGAATTCTTCCCATCGAATGCCTTGACCACAACCGTCAATTCTCCCACGAAATCCGTTTTGGGAGTAATCGTTGTTCCATTGAGAGCATAATTGGTACCCGGTGAAAGGATAAGGCTCAATGCGTTCGAAGTATTGTCCGGATCAACTATCGTAAAATTTCCAGGAACAAGGGTGATTGGAGTATTCTCCAGCGTCGTCAGTGCATCCTGTGCGGTTATGATAGGCGCATCATCCACAGGTGTAACAGTCAACTGAAAGGCAGTCTGCGCGCTCGCAGTGCCGTCGGACACGGTAAGCGTAATGGTAGTACTACCATTTTGATTAGCAGCGGGGGTTATTACGACACTACGGTTAGCACCACTTCCAGAAATTGCAATGTTAGCGTCCGGAACCAGTGTCTTATCGCTGGAGCTGCCCGTAACGGTAAGGGAACCGGCAGCAGACTCTTGATCTCCAACCGTGAAGGAAATGGCAGTCGTTGCAACGTCTTCATTCGTAGTTTGGGCGGATATTACAGTTATCGTGGGGGCATCGTTCACGGACGTAACAGTCAGGGTAAATGATGTCGACGCTTGGTCTGTGCCGTCACTAACGGTAAGTGTAATAGTTGTCTCGCCGCTCTGACCGTTGGCTGGTGTAACAGCTACGGTGCGTGCTTCGCCCGATCCACCCAGGCTGATGTTCGCATTAGGTACTAATACCAAATTGCTGGACGTGGCTGTGACTACTAAGGCCGTTGCAGCAGACTCTCCATCACTCACACTAAATGCGAGAGCGTCCGTTGCCGTGTTCTCCGCTGTTGTTTGATCGCTGATAGCTGTGATAGTAGGTGGATCATTAATAGCTGTTACGGTTAATTGAAAGGATGTTGAAGCGCTGCCGGTTCCATCGCTCACCGTAAGTGTAATGGTAGCAGTGCCGGTTTGATCCGCAGCGGGCGTAACCGTCACCGTGCGACTGATATCATCTCCAAATAAAGCAATATTGGCATCCGGAACCAAAGTCGTATTGCTTGAGCTGGCTGTTACTGTTAGTTCACTCGCAGGCGTGTCAGCATCACCGAGGGTGAAGGGTAGGGCAGGCGTTGCGGTGTCTTCATTCGTCGTTTGATTTGATATGGCGGTGATGGTTGGGGCGTCGTTTACAGAGCTCACGGTCAAGGTAAAGGAAGTGGAGGTGGCCGCAGCCCCGTCACTTACGGTAATGGTAATTTCTGTAGTGCCGCTTTGACCGGCGGTAGGAGTCAAAGTAATGGTCCGGTCTGATCCACTTCCACCCAAATCTATATTTCCATTGGACACCAAGGTAGTCACACTGGACGAAGCACTGATAGTAAGGTTCGCCGCCGGCGTCTCGGCATCACCAATATTAAACGGTATCGCTGAAGTAGGTGTGTTCTCGGCAGTGGTCTGATCGCTTATCGGCGTAATGGTAGGCGCGTCGTTAATGGGGTTAATGGTCAGTGCAAATGCAGTTGAGGCAGAGGCTGTTCCATCGCTTACAGTGATAGTGATGGTTGCAGTCCCGCTCTGGCTTGCACCAGGCTCAATGGTGACGGTCCTGTTTGTTCCAGTTCCTCCAAAGGTAATGTTGGCCACGGGCACCAGCGAGGTGTTGCTGGACGATGCAGTTAGCGTTAGTGATGCAGCGGCAGTTTCAGCGTCGTTTATCGTGAATGGAATGGCAGCTGTAGCTGTATTTTCTGTAGTTGTTTGATCGCTTATTCCAGAGATAGTCGGCGCGTCATTGACGTCGCTGACGGTCAAAATGAAATTTATCGATGCCGTCGCCGTGCCATCGCTAACGGTTAGGGTGATGGTCGAAGTCCCCGTTTGACCGGTTGCCGGCGTTAACGTTACTGTGCGGTTTGCACCGCTTCCCCCAAATACGATGTTTGGGTTCGGGACGAGCGTTGTATTGCTTGAACTTCCGGTAACGGTCAGCGTTGCTGCAGCGTTGTCCGGATCCCCAACAGTAAAGGCGATCGCTCCCGTCGGCGTATCCTCGGGTGTGGACTGGTTGCTGATCGCTGAAATGGTGGGAGGATCATTTACGGCATCTACGGTCAACGTGAAATCGGTTGATGCATCATCAGTACCATCGCTGACGGTAATCGTTATGGTTGAGGTCCCTGTTTGACCTGCGGCAGGAGTGATCGTAACTGTACGATTTGCGCCACTGCCACCGAAGGCGATATTGGTATTAGGTATTAAGGTGACGTCACTTGAACTTCCGCTAACCGTAAGGCTACCCGGAGCCGTCTCAGCATCTCCAACAGTAAAAGCGATCGCGCCTGTCGCGGTGCTCTCCGCTGTAGACTGATCGCTGATTGCAGATATCGTCGGAGGCGTGTTGGCCGCTGTTACTGTCAGGAGAAAATCGGTTGATGCATCATCAGTACCATCGCTGACGGTAACGGTGATGGTTGATGTACCACTTTCTCCCGCAGCTGGTGTGATCGTAATGGTACGGCCCGCGCCACTTCCCCCAAAAGCGATATTTGTATTGGGGACCAATGTTGTATTACTGGAACTTCCGCTAACCGTAAGGCTACCCGGAGCAGTCTCAGCATCTCCCACGGTAAAAGCGATGGCGCCTGTCGGCGTACCCTCCGCTGTGGACTGATCTGTGATTGCTGATATCGTTGGAGGCTCGTTGGCAGCAACGGTGAGTCCAAATTCAATAAACGCTGTGGAGGTCCCGTCATCCACAGTGAGGGTAATGGTCGCGTTACCGCTTTGATCTGCAGCAGGTGTCACGGTCACGGTGCGGGATGCTCCAGTTCCCGTAACAACGATATTAGCGTCGGGCACCAGGGTTGTGTTATTACTGCTTCCCGAGACGGTAAGAGTGCCGGGGGTCTCGATATCATCCACCGTAAAATCAATCGGACCCGTAGACGAATTAAAGGCAATCGATTGATCTTCTATAGGTGTTATCGTGGGATCATCGTTTACAGCGGTAACCGAAACGTTTATGTTAGCAGGAAGCGAGGTAACAGGCACAACCAGGTTATTTTGTACCGTATAAGGGATTGACGTGTTCCCATTAAAATTAAGGGCGGGCGTATAAGTAACATTGCCTTCAGTATCGACCACCCAGTCTCCATCTGCATTCGAAAAGGTATTCTGGATACCGGCTGTGCCTTGGTCAAGATCTACCGTCGCTGGGTCTATCGCAAATAGTATTTCAGTGTCATTATCAGTAACGTTGAAAGTAGTTGGCGTGTCCTCCGGGGTCGGCGGGGGATTATCCTCAACAGCAACCGGAACTTGTCCAAAGGCTAATGAAGAATAAAAAACGCAGGCAAATACGAAAGGCAGCCGACAAAAACGCATCATAGAACCCCAAATGTAACTAATAATCACTATCACCCCGGCCAGTTTTGATTTAAAAATGTAACAGTTCAAATGCCAATTTGTTACGAAATTGGCACCCGTTGAGGCGATGTGCTTCAATTGTTCGTAATAATTCACTTTAAAACGCATGCAAGTTTCTGAAATCCGTCAGCCATTATCAATAACCATTTTCACTGACGGGAGCTGTCATTCCCGGTCCAGAGCGGGAGGGTGGGCAGCCAAGATCTTGATTGGTGAGAACAAAGTTATGTTAACCGGGAGTAACCCGAACACTACACATCATCGAATGGAACTTACTGCGGTACTGGAATCCTTGAGTTATGTGCATCAGGAGAATCTCAGTCATCTGCAGGTTATCATTTATTCTGACAGTCAATATGTTGTAGATATGCTGTCAAGACGAGAGCGTCTAATATCATCGGAATATAAAACGCGGCAGATGAAGCCCGTTAGAAATTCTGATCTTGTCAGGCATCTCATGAAGTTTATAGAATCAACTAATATCCAAATCCAGAAAATAAAATCCCATCAAAAGATTCACAACGTTGAGTCGTTACACAATCGCGAGGTAGATTTTTTGTCCCGGCAAAAAATGAGGGAGCTAAATGATCGATAGATTCAACCGACAAATGGATCATTGTTCTCGTCGGCAAAAATCGTACAGCTACTGTTCAAAATTGTACAACAGATCACTACGGAAGGTTTGATTCGACCGTGTAAACGAGATATAGGATGATGGCATAAAGATGGCCTGACATAAAATATGCAACATAATTGTACGTTTAAGCTTCATGCAAAAAATCACGATGTTCTTCTGGCATTGCTCGGGCGCGGACCTGGAGCTGCTGCAAAAGTGTCGAACTGAATCCAGTAAGTACATTGGGATTGGTGCCACAATTTTTTTCACAGGATTGTTTGCAGCTTTGTCTGGTGCGTATGCGCTTTATACTGTTTTCGACTCCATTGTTATAGCAAGCATTTTTGGTCTGGTTTGGGGCCTGATGATTTTCAATCTTGATCGTTACATCGTTTCGAGTATGCGCAAGGAAGGTAAGTTCTGGAAAGAATTTGCGCTTGCCATTCCCCGGATAGTACTAGCGATCTTGATTTCGATCGTAATCGCCAAGCCGCTGGAACTTAAAGTTTTTGACAAGGAAATCCAACCTGAGCTGGTTGTCATGGAGCAGGAAGCGTACGGCAGACAGGAACAAGAGCTCCGGACACGCTTTATTCCCACGCTTGACAGTTTGAAATCAGAAGTCCAAACACTAAAGTCAGAAATCATCAATAGAACGCAAAAGCGCGACGAACTCATCCGGATTGCACAGGAAGAAGCAGACGGAACCGGTGGAAGTCGAAGACGAAATTTGGGGCCTATCTATCGGGTCAAAAAAGCCAACGCCGATGCTGCTGAAATCGAGCTTCAACAATTCACGCTTGAAAATAACATGAGAATCGAAGCGTTGGAAAAAAGCATTGCTGCAACTGATTCGTCCATGGTTGCCCAGCTAAATGCTTTGGAGAAGACGAGGATCAACGGTATGGCTGCACGAATGGAGGCATTGAGCAGAATAATCGAACAAAGCAACGCGGTTACCTGGGCACATTGGTTTATTGTCCTTTTGTTTATTGCAATTGAGACTGCGCCGGTTTTTGTCAAGCTCATCTCGGTCAAGGGTCCATATGATAACCTGCTTCGAATTGTAGAGCATGGCTTTATTGCTCAGGAGGTAGAGGAAGTTGCTCAAACGAATGCGCAGGTTAAAGAGCGCACTGTTAAGTTACCCGAGCATGAAAAGACTTACGTGGCTAATTCGTTGGATGCGGAACTTGGTTAAGCATTCTCTTGCAGCGTCCCGCACCAGGCTAATGTAGAATGGTCAAGAAACCTTTGTAGGTTTGCTTCATGTAATCCAGATTGAGGTCGATGGTATAATAATAAGTGTCTACGGGCAACAGCTGACCGTGGGCTATTCCATCCCACTCTTTCTCAAACCCGGTAGCCTCGTATACCAGCAGCCCACGCTTGTTGTAAACTCGGATAACGGCCTGATCAAGCTGGCCTTTATTTGCTGTCCTGATCCTCCACGTGTCGTTGGAACTATCGCCATTGGGCGTAAATGCATTAGGAATATCAAGGGCGACTTTCCCTTCCATAGTGATCTGCCTTTCACGTCTCGTACTTGCAAGTTGGCCGTCGTGCAAAGTAATATAAATATTCCTTGGCCCTGATAAGATTTGGGTGGGATTGCCACTAGCATCCTGGGTCATTCGGTAATTATACTGGATAGCCCGTATGGCAGCTTGATATTCCTCCAATGTTGCATAACCAATCAGGAACAAAATCCCATTCGGGTCATAGATCACATTTATGTTCGTTGAATCACTGAGCAATAGTTCATCGTTCGCCGGGCTGTAATTTACCGAGTCGAATCCTATTTCTGCCAGGGTCAGGTGATCGTTATCCACATCTCTAAGCTCCAGTGCCTCAAAAATATTTATTGGTTCCCCACCAGGTTCGCATACCAGGTACGTTGTGTCGAATGTAACGATTTCCGGGGCATCATTTACAGGCTCAACAAATATCGATAAGTTAAATGGATCGCTGGTATTCACTCCGTCGCTTACTTTCACGCCAACTTCAATGAAGCCATTTAAATTGTTGGCTGGTGTGATGGTGTTACCCGAGACGGCGTAAATATCCTTGTTTCCAGGTTGGACAGTGAGAGAAAAACCTTTTGGGTAACCCAGGTTGTCCGCGTCGGTCACTTTCAGCATGTCCAGCATTATCTTCAGCGAGGCGTCTTCCAGCATGCTGACGTCTATTTGACCGTTAATTTTAGGTTTTGTGCTAGTTGGAACTACTTCTATTTTCAAACCAAATGGAGCGCTATCATCGGTACCATCGTTCACGATCACGTTTACAGTTAGTATACCCTTGGTAAAATTGGGCAATGGTTTTATGGTAGTC
>JAICGJ010000032.1 GCA_025923195.1 Chryseolinea sp. | reverse complement strand
AATGGTAGTCAAGAAGACAAATGAATCCGGTGGATATGGAATGCTGATGGGACATGCCGCCTCTGAAGAAGAAATCCATTCCTATAAACAACAGATCGTAAAAAACCCCCGGCAGTTCATTGCTCAGCCTGTAATAAGTCTGTCGAGCGCGCCATGCTATATAAACGGCAAAGTCCAACCCCGGCGCGTAGACTTGCGGCCATTTGCACTTTGCGGGCCCTCGGGTATTGAAATAGTTGCAGGCGGATTAACGCGGGTAGCCTTGCGCGAGGGATCACTCGTGGTGAACTCCTCACAAGGCGGAGGGAGCAAGGATACTTGGGTATTAGCGAAATAAAGTGAATTCGTAGTATGACAGTAAATTTAATTTAATGCTAAGCCGCGTTGCAGATTCGTTATACTGGATGTCTCGTTATATGGAACGCACGGATAGCATCCTGCGCATGCTTAAAATAAATTATGCATCATCCCAGGATAATAATGATGAATTTTCCTGGCAACCTGTTTTGAGAATTTATGGCAGCCTGGAAAAAGAAAGCACTGATAAGGTGGAGCTCACCGGCAGGACAGTAATAGAGCACATGGTGCTGGAACGCGAGAATCCGAATTCGGTGTTCAACATGGTTACCAAGGCTCGTGAAAACGCACGAAGCGTGCAGGACAATATTACAACAGAGGTCTGGCAATGCTTAAATGGTTTTTATCATGTCGTCCACGAAGACCGACTGAAGTATCACATTCTTTATGAAGACCCAATTACAGTGTTGGATGCTTTGATTAGAGAGTGCATGCTTTATTTCGGCGTCTCTGATAGCACAATGTTCAGAGGAGAGGGTTTGTGTTTTATGAACGTTGGGAAGTATATGGAACGCGCCATACAGACAGCAGATATTTTGGATGTGAAACTGAATAATCTCGCGTACGATCTTGACAGGCCTACCGATACAACATATTGGAAATATCTCCTGTTGTCGATTTCAGGATACTCATTATATCTTAAGCGATATCGTTCGGGATTCGAGGCCCGGAATATTATTGACCAGGTTCTATTCAACGTGGACTTTCCACGTTCCGTTCTTTATTCTTTGAATCAGCTTCATCGTTACTTCCAGCGACTACAGACTGACCAAAATACGGAAGGTTTTTCCAGGATAGATTTTATGATCGGAAAACTCAGAAGCAAGCTTCAATACTCCGATGTCCAAAGTGTGTCGCACACAGGCTTGCACCATTACCTGACTGCTATCAACACCGACATTTCGAACATTGGCAACATGCTCAATCATTATTATTTTGCATACAGTTAATTCTTTTCTCTAATGTCAAAATTTAAGATCAGGCATATCACGAAGTATACTTATGAAGATACCGTTCGCGACAGTGCAAATCAGATCATGCTTTATCCGCTGAAAGATCAGTACCAGGAAGTTTTGCAGCACAACATTGTCATCACCGGGAATCCAGTGGTGAACGTTCACCAGGATTACTATGGAAACGATGTTGGCACATTTACCCATGCCCATCCGCATAAAGAACTTGATATTGATTCCAGGCTTATCGTTGAGACCACGCATCGCCCATTGCCCGACGACTCAGTTGACCAAGAAAGTCAATGGGCAGAATTGGACAAATTGAAATTCAAAATAGAATTCATTGATTTTCTGAAACAAGAAAGATTCGAAGCCTTGCCCGAGGTTGAGAAGGTCATTGAAATAGAACGTTGTAAACACTGCTCACCTCTCCAAACGGCAAGGGACTTGTGCGAGTATATTTATAAGAACTTTTCATACAAGAAAGGCATTACGACCGTCGAAACCACCGTGGACGAGATCTGGAAAATACGATCTGGCGTTTGTCAGGACTTTGCGCATGTTTTCCTGGTGATGCTCCGCTTGATGAATATCCCTGCACGGTATGTTAGCGGGTACGTATGCCCTAGTCGTGATGGTATGCGCGGTGAAGGGGCAACGCATGCGTGGGTCGAGGCCTACATACCGTTTTATGGTTGGCTAGGTCTTGATCCTACCAATAATTGTATTGCGAACGAAACTCATGTTAGACTTGCCGTTGGGAAGAACTTCACTGACTGTTCTCCAGTCAAAGGGACTTATAGGGGGACATCAAACCATACGCTCGAAGTGGCCGTCACGGTTTCGTATGAAGATGGAAGGACGTCAGCACCTGACAAGGATATCCAACCCGAAGTAATTACATCAACCTCCAAAAATTCATTCCGCAGGTATCAGGAGATGCAAATGCAGCAGTGAGCCGTTATCCGTTATCCGTTATCCGTTAATAGTTAATCGTGTGTGCGAGAGTGGGTGTGACGCTCCACCTAATGATTAGCACTTAACTAATAACTAATAACTAATAACGGATAACGATTAACGAATAACGGATAACGGATATCAGAATTTATGGCGCACAAATGCCTCCATTGCCTCATACTCGGCCAGGCCCAGGGCATTGTAAGCTTTGGCTGTCGCGTGATTTCTATCTTCTGCTCTCATCCAGAATTCCCGTTTATCGCTGCCCGGAAACATGGCGCTGTCTTTTTGAGACTGGTGTTTGAATACCGCCCTGCGTTTTCTCATTAATTCTTCAGGGCTAAGCGGTACTGCCATTTCGATCTGATCGATATCCCATTCCTGCCAGGCACCGCGATACAGCCAAACCCAGCAATCCTTTACCCATGCTTTTTTCTTCAATCGCCGGAGCGCTTCAAAAATTGCCGCAAGGCAAACGCGGTGTGTTCCATGGGGATCTGAAAGGTCACCGGCAGCATATACCTGGTGAGGTTTCACCTTTTCAAGGATCTCAATAATAACCTGAATATCTTCTTCGCTTAGCGGCTTCTTCTTCACGGCGCCAGTCTCGTAAAAAGGCATATCGAGAAAATGCATTTGCTCATCTGGAATACCAACGTAACGGCCACCCGCCTTTGCTTCTCCCCTTCTTATAAGGCCTTTAATTTTTAAAACCTCTTCGCTGTCAATCTGACCTGGGCCCTTTTTCTGCAGCGATTGAACAACCTTTTTATAAAACTTGGCTCCGTCGGTTTTGCGCAACCCAAACTGGTCGTTGAAATCTCGGACAAAATCTGCAAACCGTATAGCGTCATCGTCAAACACAGCAATGTTGCCCGACGTCTGATAGGCTACATGCACCTCGTGACCCTGATCGACCAACCGAATGAAAGTACCACCCATCGAAATCACATCATCGTCGGGGTGGGGCGAGAAAATGACGACTCGCTTTGGAAATGGTTTTGCACGCTCGGGACGGTTAGAATCATCCGCATTCGGCTTGCCACCAGGCCAACCGGTAATTGTATGTTGAAGGAAGTTAAATACCTTGATATTCACCTGGTATGCCGATCCGAATTCGGTAATGATGTCACCCATTCCGTGCTCCATGTAATCGTGATTTGTGAGCTTCAGCACCGGCTTTTCAATCTTCTGCGATAACCACACGACCGCTTTCCGGATGAGTATCTCGTCCCAATCGACACTGTCGAGGATCCAGGGTGTCTTAATACGTGTCAGCGTAGAGGAAGCAGCATCATCCAGTACAACGGTGCAATCGGAATGTTTCTGCAGGAACGAAGATGGTATCTGGTCCGTAACCGGACCTTCTACGGCTTTGCGAATAACACTCGCCTTGCCTTCACCCCACGCCATCATGTACACCTTGGTCGCTTTCATGATAGATCCAACGCCCATGGTGATCGCCTTCCGGGGCACATTTTCTTCACCGAAAAAATCGCTCGCTGCGTCAATCCGCGTTACCTGATCCAGTGATACAAGTCGGGTGAGCGATCTTTCCGAGGATCCAGGCTCGTTAAATCCTATATGGCCGGTTCGACCAATACCCAATACCTGAATATCGATTCCACCTAGCTTATCAATCTTCTCTTCGTAGTTCTTGCAAAAATCCCCGATCTCATCTTTGTGCAGAGTGCCATCCGGAATATTTATATTCTTTTTCGGTATATCGACATGGTCGAAAAGGTGCTCGCGCATGAAGCGTACATAGCTTTGCAACGCTTCCGGCCGCATCGGGTAATATTCGTCCAAATTAAAGGTGTGAACATTCTTAAAGGATAACCCGTCCTTCTGGTGCATCTTAACCAATTCAGCGTATAACCTTGTTGGCGTTGACCCTGTGGCTAGTCCCAGGACGCATGGCTTTCCTTCTTTCTGCCTCAGTTTGATCAACGACGCTATCTCATTCGCAACATAGATGGAACCCGCCTCAGAGGTCTTAAATATTTTTACCGGGATCTTTTCAAATGCCGTAAGGTCGTTATTCATATTTTTATTGGTTTTTTGGCTGTTTTAAATCAAACGTCAAAATAGCCTAAAAAGCTTCAAATCTTCAAATGTTTGCGGAAACATCTTATGATAAAATTTCGAACCGAAGTCATTTTGCATCGCGCTGGCGAACGTATACAGCTAGCAGACAGGTTATTGACTATCGGATCTTGCTTTTCGGATGCAATTGGTGCCCGTTTGATTTCGAATAAAATGGACGCCTCAGTTAATCCTTTTGGAACAATATACAATCCCATTTCCATACACAAGTTAATCCAGTATGCTGTTTCGAATCGACAAATTCCTGAAAATTCATATTTCCAGCGAGGTGAGTTATTTCTGAACTACGATTTTCATTCGGCCTACTCGTCCCTGAATCTGCCAGAATTGAAGCAACGAGTTCAATCAGCAATTGGGAACACGCATTCATTCCTAAAGCAGGCCAAGTGGCTCATCATTACCTATGGTACTGCATGGATATACGAGTTAAAAGTATCCCGCGAAACAGTAGCAAATTGCCACAAGATGCCTGAAGGGCTCTTTAACAAATTGTTGCTGACTCAAAGAAAAATGCTGGATTCTTTTGATACCATGTACCATCATCTGAAATCACTAAATCCTGGGATTCATATCATTTTGACTGTCAGCCCCGTGAGGCATATAAAAGAAACGATGGTACTCAACAGCGTCAGCAAATCAATTCTTCGAGTTGGATGTCATACCATTTCAGAACAACATCATGATGTTCACTATTTCCCAGCCTATGAAATCCTTCTGGACGATCTTAGGGATTATAGATTTTACCAGCCTGACATGATACATCCGTCCGAAACGGCGGAAGAATATATCTGGCAAAAGTTTGGCGAGCAATACTTTGATGACGAACTGAAAAATTTCCTGACCAAATGGAAAGACGTTAAAACAGCTTTGAATCACAGGCCGTTTCATTCGGGCTCTGACGCGCATCAGCAATTCCTTAGAACGACGCTACGGCAACTTGAAGAACTAAAGCCCCTTGTGAATGTTGATGAAGAGATAACGATGCTGAAGAAACAAATTAGTTGATGGAGGCATCGACTTAAAGGAATTGTAATCTTAATGAAATCAAATGCCCAACAATCTGATTCACTCAACATCTCCGTATTTGCTACAACATGCACACAATCCCGTTGACTGGTACGAATGGGGCAAGGAAGCGTTGGAAAAAGCAGTAAGGGAAGACAAGCCCATCCTGGTGAGTATTGGTTATTCCTCCTGCCACTGGTGCCACGTGATGGAGCGCGAGTCATTCGAAAAGGAGAATATCGCGGCAGTGATGAATAAGTTTTTTGTATGCATAAAAGTTGATCGCGAGGAAAGACCCGATATTGACCAGGTATACATGGATGCTGTTCACATGCTGGGAGTTCAGGGGGGATGGCCATTGAATGTCTTCCTTACGTCAGAACAAAAGCCTTTTTTTGGTGGTACCTACTTCTCTCCGCAGGTTTGGGTTGAAGTATTAAACAATATTAACAGAGCGTATCGCGCCAACCGGAAACAAATAGAAGAAACAGCCGAGGAGCTCAGGTTACATATGCTGACGTCTGAAGTGGCGCGCTACAAGCAGTCACCCTCGCCGTCCAGCCTTATCCCTGACCTCAATGAGATTTACAATAAGTTTAGCGCGAAGTTTGACAGGAAGTGGGGCGGGCTCGATAAAGAGCCAAAATTTATCATGCCTTCGATTTGGTTATGGATGCTAAGAATATCACAGGTAACCAAAAATCCTGAAGCGGTCGGTCGCGTTACTTTTACCTTAAAAAAAATCGCCCAAGGCGGAATATACGACCACGTCGGTGGCGGCTTTGCTAGGTACTCCGTTGACCGTCGATGGTTCGCTCCCCACTTCGAAAAGATGCTTTATGATAATGCACAGTTGTTAAGCTTGTACAGCGAAGCATATTCCGTGACAAAGGAAGAGTCGTTCAGAACCGTAGTTTATGAGACATTTGACTGGCTTCAACGCACGATGATGGATGCTAATGGCGGTTTCTTTTCCGCGTTGGACGCCGACAGCGAGGGCGTCGAGGGAAAGTATTATGTCTGGACCAAGAATCAGCTACGCGACATATTGATAGATCACGAACCATTGATCTCTGCTTACTATAGCGTAACGGAGGTAGGCAACTGGGAACATGGAACCAACATCCTGATGCAGATTAAAGATGAATCTGAATTCATACGCGAACAGGCCATCAAACCTGACGAATGGCACCTAACGCTAAAGGAGTCAAAAGCGAAATTGCTTGGAGTGCGAAATGAACGTGTACCTCCTGCGTTGGATGATAAAATTATTACCGGATGGAATGCCATGATGGTTTGTGGTTTAACGGATGCCTTTCGGGCATTTGGTGAATCCCTATTCTTAGACGCTGCGGTTAAGAACATCAGGTTTATGGAAGATAAGCTGTTCGACGGGATCAAATTGTACAGGTCCTTTAAGATGAAACGGTCCCAAACGGAAGGTTTCCTGGATGATTACGCTTTCTACATTCAGGCACTCGTCAGGTTGTACCAGGTTACTTTTAACGAGGCTTATATTAACCGTGCGAAACAGCTCAGCGAATATGTAATAGCACAATTCTTTGATTCCGCAGATGGATTCTTCTTCTATACATCGAGAACCGCCGAGCCCTTGATAAGTCGGAAAAAGGAAATTTTTGACAACGTAATTCCTTCGTCTAATGCCGTTATGGCTCAAAACCTGAATCAACTCGGGCTGCTTCTTGATCGCGACGACTGGAAAACAATGGCTATAACCATGGTGACTTCACTTGGCCATCTCATCAAACAGGAACCAGCCTACATGTCTTATTGGGGCATTGCATATACGGAGCTGGAGAAAGGACTGGCGGAGGTGGTTTTGGCAGGGGAAGATATTGACCGGCTTCGCACTGACCTGCAACGGAACTTTATTCCTTTCAGTATCATCCAGGGAAATACAGGCACGAGCGATTTGCCACTTCAGAAAGACAAAAAACCTGTGGACGGAAAGGCTACGCTTTACGTTTGTTACGACAAGACGTGCAAACTCCCAGTCCATACCGTGGATGAAGCCATGCAACAGCTGGCACAAATATGAATTTAATGCCCACCTTGTATATTAGCATCTCACAAAAAAATTGTAATGGTAAGAGTTACGATCTTCGCCAGCCTTTCTGTCATTTTTCTCTCATGCGCAACCCGGGAAGTCCTTCCCCCCACACCGTTTGGGCCAACGCCTAGTGAAAGTCAACTAGAATGGCACGCGATGGAAATGAATGCGTTCGTGCATTTCTCATTAAACACATTTACAGGAAAAGAATGGGGATTTGGTGACGAGAAGCCCACTCTCTTTGATCCGAAATCATTTAACGCTGATCAATGGATCGAAGCCTTTAAGAACACGGGCTTCAAGGGGGTGATTCTTACCTGTAAGCACCATGATGGTTTCTGTTTGTGGCCAACCGAATTTTCCGAACACTCAGTAAAGAAAAGTCCATTTAAGAACGGCCAGGGCGATGTGGTGAAGGATGTCTCAGAGGCCTGTAAGCGCAAAGGTTTGAAATTCGGAATTTATCTGTCGCCATGGGATAGAAACCGCGCAGATTATGGGGAAGCAGGTTACGTCGAATATTATAGAAATCAATTGAAAGAGTTGTTTACGAGCTACGGGCCGGTTTTCGAAATGTGGTTCGATGGTGCTAACGGAGGCGATGGATACTACGGTGGGGCAAATGAAAAACGAACGATCAATGGAGCAACTTACTATGATTGGCCCACAACACTTAACCTCGTCCGTGAAATGGAACCTGACATAATTTTCTTTAGTGACGCTGGCCCTGGAGTAAGGTGGGTTGGAAATGAGCGGGGGATTGCAGGAGAAACTAATTGGTGCACTATTTCGCCAGATACCCTTTTCGCTGGCAAAGCAGGCATACAGGAGCTGTTAAATGTCGGCCATGAAAATGGAACGGCGTGGATACCTGCAGAGGTCGATGTCTCAATTCGTCCGGGCTGGTTCTATCATGCACACGAAGACTCCCTCGTAAAATCGCCCGAGCAGCTTTTCGAGATTTACCTCACATCTGTAGGACGAGGATCAACACTTCTGCTCAATATTCCTCCCGATATGCGTGGTCTGATTCATGAAAACGATATACGATCACTACAAGGATTCCGCAAAATGCTTGACGATGAATTCCGTACCAATATAGCTGCTAATGCAACGGCTACATCCAATGCTCACCGGGGCGACGCTGATACTTTCGATGCATCAAGAACTATTGATGAAAACCATGAGACGTATTGGTCATTGGATGACGAATCAACGTCAGGTTACGTGGAATTAGATCTCGAACAATCACATTTCATTAAGTATGTTATATTGCAGGAATACATCAAGCTTGGTCAACGCGTACGATCATTCAAAATTGAAGCAAAGGTTGGTGATACCTGGAAAACTATAGGGGCCGGCACGACCATCGGTTATAAACGGATATTACGAGTAGAACCTACTGAGACCAACAAGATCCGGGTATCCATTACCGACGCAAAAGCGTGCCCGCTCATTTCAACTATTGACTTGTATTGAGCGATCAAAATCCGGGATCGATTCGAAAGAAGTACGGTATGATCTTTTAAGTGACGATCTAATGTTATCCCTCGCTGGGAAAGTATTAAATTCGGGTCTTAAGGCCTCAGACATTGAACTACTTCTTCGTAATCTTGTTATCGGCGGTTCTCCTTGGATTTACGGAGGCACCAAATTCCGGTATTTTCATCGTGAAGAAGCCGACCAAGAAAAACCCGTGCGAACAGGAATTGAAAATGTTGGTTGGAGGGAAGAAAGTCTGTGTCCTGAAGAAACCCATTATCAGCATTGATGAACTCGAATACGTAACCGACATACTATATGACCCTGTACGCAAGGTCAATCACGTTAATCTTGGACTTTCGCAGGGCAGCATAAACACCCTTAATCAGACAGTTCGCAGTATACCTAAAACAGAGTTTGCACTCGTCGTCAATGATGATGTGATCGGTACCTTTACTATTCAGGACAAACTTGTTGAGCGCTATTTAAGAATTGGAACGGACCTGGACATCAAAAATCTTGAGATGGTCAGGGATGCGTTGAAAAAAATTCAGTACTAGAAGAAAGTTGTTTATCTTCTTTAACCATCCAAGTTGAATCGTTTTTAAAGATGTGAATCATTCCGCTATCTTTCAAAAAAGTTAAAATCGTGGAAATTTTTGAGGATACGGGTGATACACTATTCGCTGAGCTATTATTGCCGGTCCCGATACCAAGACTTTTTACGTACCGGATTCCAAGAATTCTTCAGGAAAAAGTTTTAATAGGGCAACGCGCTATCGTTCAGTTTGGCGACCGCAAAATTCTCACCGGTATAATTGCTACCATACATAAACAGCCCCCAGCTGCCTACGAAGCAAAATACATACTGGAAATACTGGATGATTATCCGGTTGTCAGCGAATTACAGTTGAAGCTTTTCCACTGGATTTCAGACTATTATTTGTGTTCGTTGGGGGAAGTCATGAATGCTGCTCTACCTTCCGGACTAAAGCTTTCAAGCGAATCCATGGTGCAACTCCACCCATCCTTCAATTTAGACGATAGCAACCTCGAGTTCACAGACAAGGAATTAAAGCTATTGGAACATCTTGTAAAAGAGTCTTTGGATTATTCTTCGATATCCAGCCTGCTCGGTGTAAAGAACCTTTACTCGATTCTAAAATCCCTGGTTCGGAAAGAAGCTGTCATTCTGTTTGAGAAAGTGTTGGACAAATACAAGCCGAAGACAGAAAAAAAAATTAGGCTCACGCCCGAATATACTAAGAACGAGTCCCTGGAATCATTGTTCGAGCTCCTTGCGTCAAAACCCAAGCAAGAAGCCATCTTGTTAAAGTATCTCCAGGAAGTGCCCGTTCTTAGCCGTGCCGAAGCGAATCGTGCAGGTATCGCCAAAAAGAAATTACTTGCTGACGGGATGTCGGAATCGTCTCTAAGCACTCTGACTAAGAACAACGTCTTTGAAGAATTCGACGTGGTTATCTCCAGGTTTCAGGAAGATGAAAAAGTTACGCCACCCCATAGCATTCAACTCAGTGAAGAACAGCTTCGCGTTCAACATGATATCCTGAAGAGCTTTCAGCAACATGGAATTACATTATTGCGCGGAATAACCGGCAGCGGGAAAACCGAAATTTATATTAACCTGATCAAGCAAGCGCTTGATGCAGGATCGCAGGTGCTTTACCTGCTCCCCGAGATTGCGGTTACAACCCAGATCGTTCAACGGCTGAGAAAAATTTTTGGAGAAACAGTCGGTGTCTATCACTCAAGATTTTCAGATAATGAACGCGTCGAAGTCTGGAACGGATTATTGCACGGAAAATTCAAATTTATTATTGGCGTGCGATCATCCATACTTCTCCCCTTCGATAATCTTGGTTTAATTATCGTGGATGAAGAACATGATCCCTCATACAAGCAGCAAGAACCAGCACCAAGATACAACGCCAGGGATGTAGCAATGATGATGGGACAGATTCATTACGCCAAGGTTCTGCTGGGCTCCGCCACACCCTCCCTGGAAACATTTTATCACGCACAACAGGGCAAGTACGGTTTCGTTTCACTGACCAGAAGATTTGGTGATGCCCAGCTTCCAACGGTAGAGCTAGCTGACATGAGCCAGGAAAGAAAGCAAAAAACAAATAAGGGGGACTTCTCAGGTCTGCTCCTGAAAAAAATAGAAGACGCCTTATCAAAGAAACAACAAGTGATAATCTTTCAGAATAGAAGAGGCTATTCTCCAATGGTCAGCTGCGAAGACTGCGGCTGGATACCGAAGTGTATCAATTGCGCTGTAAGCCTTACTTATCATCAATATAAACATGCCCTGATCTGTCATTATTGTGGATATAGGCAGGCTCTGCCTAGCCAGTGCCCTACATGCACCTCCAGTAGAATCAAAACGATGGGATATGGTACCGAAAAACTGGAGGAAGAGCTTAAACTTCATTTTCCGGAAGCGAAAGTGCAGCGTATGGACCTGGAGACTACGCGCTCAAAGTCCGGCTATGAAAATATCATTGACCAGTTTGAACGTGAGGAAACAAACATCTTAGTAGGAACACAAATGGTAACGAAAGGACTTGATTTTAATCACGTAAGTCTTGTAGGAATTTTTAACGCGGATCGTATGATCCACTTTCCCGATTTCCGCTCATATGAACGTGCATATCAGTTAATCACTCAGGTAAGCGGTCGGGCAGGAAGACGTGATAAACCAGGCACCGTGGTGATACAGACCACCAATGTAAATCATCCACTCCTGCAAAATATTCTGAATCATGATTACCAACATTTCTATGAAACCCAGCTCAACGACCGTTACCTGCATGACTATCCGCCTTTTGCGCGCTTGATTGAAATTACCGCCAAACATACGGACAAAAAAGTATGCCTACTGACTGCCAATGCGTTAGCTGTTGCGTTGCGGGAAAAAATAACGGGTGTAAAGATCTTTGGACCAGGCGTACCGATGATTTCAAAAATCAGAAATCAATTTTTATTAACGATCCTCATCAAGATACCCCGAGGGAAAACCGACCTGGCAAGCTCAAAGCACAACCTCCAAGATGAAGTTCAAAAAATTTTAAAGATCAAAGAACACAGAAATACGCGTATAGTAATCGATGTAGATCCTGTGTAGCTGAAGTACAGTCCCGACATTTAAAAAAAATATATTTAAAAAAAAATAGTTCTTTTTTTCCATAAGAGTGGGATTATCTGCACGAGTTTTCTTTATTGCGACATTATTTTATACCGCGAAAAAATTCCGGTTTATTTTTTTATGCTAAACATCACTGATGAGAAAATTAATGTTGACTGCAGTCGGGCTGGCTTTCTTTGGACTTGCACAATCACAATCATTCAAATTTAGCGTAGGGTATGGATTACCCTGGCTATCGCAAGAAATAGGAACAAATTCATCTTCAACACATGCTACCACCCTCGATATCAACTCAGGGTTGGAAGTACCCAGGGTAACAAGTACTAGAAAAACCATCGAAGGCTCGTATGGCGCAGGCTTAAACATCAATGGAGCCTTTGGATACACACTCTCTGAAAATATCGGACTTGAACTGGGTATCAGTTATTTAACAGGGCAGAAATACACGACAGTTTCTAACTACACAGATATACGTCAAGACCAATTGGTGACCTTTACATATGAGTCCGAAAGTTCAAAGAGCAAAGCTGTACTGTTCACACCGATGTTAAAATTTGTAACGCACAAGCGAAATTTTACCCCTTACTTTTTGATTGGGCCCGTTTTGGGCAAAGTAAATTTTAATCGGGCTCTCTCACGCTCAACCGAAGAAAACGGAGCCACAGTATCAGAAGTAAGGAACACAAAATATAAAGGAGGTGTTTCCATTGGCCTTCGCGGTGCAGTCGGCGTAAGCGTTGTCCTCAACAGAAAATTCAGTGTCTTCTCAGAAATAATGTTTACCGGCATGAATTATTTTGCAAAAGAAAGCGAGATCGTGCGATATACTGTCAACGGAGAGGACAAATTGAGCCTATTGACTGAAAATATCCGGAAGACCGTTTATGTTAAAGAGGTTGAGATCGACAGCGACAATGCCAGCGACTACGATAACCATCCTGGACAAAGTCTGAGGTCTCCTCTTTCCATGAGTTCGGTAGCGGCCAACATTGGCATGCTTGTAAAATTGAACTAGAAATCAGTTAAGGATTTCCCATTCTTCATTTAGAACTGGAATCGCCTGATGGCCCGTGAGGTCGAATTGACAAGGAACAACTGATACATAATTATTGGCGATGGCCCACTCGTCATTATCCTCACCTTTGTCAAAATTCACGAAGTTGCCGATCATCCAGAAATATCTTCGACCATTTGGATCGTATCGCATATCAAAATCCTCCACCCACTTTGCATTGGCCTGCCGGCATACACGTATACCTTTGATGGCTTCATGACGCTTGGGTGGAAAATTTACGTTGAGCGCTATTCCCTTCGGCAAGCCCTTGTTCAGCACCTGCCTGGTAATCTTAACAAGATACTCTTCAATATGTGAGAAATCAGCATCGTATGAAAAATCACAAAGTGAGAAACCAATAGCAGGCGTACCTTCAATTGCACCTTCAATTGCGGCAGACATTGTACCAGAGTATAGAACGCTGATTGACGTATTGCTTCCGTGATTTACTCCACTTACAATCACATCAGGCTGCCGTCCCTCCTTGAACACAAAATGTCTGGCGATCTTCACGCAGTCTGCCGGTGTTCCTGAACATTCAAATGCCTTGACTCCATCAAAGATGAAATTCTCCTCAAGGCGCAACGTTTCACCTACTGTGATGGCATGACCCATTCCGGACTGAGGACCATCGGGCGCGACCACAATAACGTCACCTAATTGCTTCATAGCATTTACCAGTGTTAGGATTCCTTTGGACGTAATGCCGTCATCGTTAGAGACAAGGATAAGGGGCTTCATGCATGAAGGAGGATTGTAGATCGACGATTCAACCGTGCGTACATTCAGGTTCCAAAGAGGGAGTTGTAGTAAGCAACAATTCTTGCAAAATCGTATTTATCTTCGTAACGGAGTTTATTGGCTTTAATATATTTCTCGACTTCGTCAGATTTCTTATTCATGAGGTTCAGGAGATCATTCTTATTGCCGGTGAATTCTGAAATGTTACCACTTTCATCCAGGAAAAAATACTTGTAAACGAGGACCAACCTGGAATATGACCCCATGTAGTATGGAGAGTTATATGTTCTGTATTCAACAGATTCGCGCGACAAGAGCGTCATCTTACCTTCTTCCAGCAACTCAAAAAAGACAGGGGCCTTGTAGCCTGAGGTTGTTGTGAACGGAAGTGCAAAAAACTGACGATACCTTCTCACCGACGCGTCATAGATCTCGAAGAATAGTACTTTTCGCGCACTGAATGCGGTGGTTCGTTCATTTGCTACTCCATATTGTACAAGATCCTGTTGAAGGTCGTATTTCACACTGCCTCTCAATGTGTCTCCTGCAAGCAGGACAATCTTCCCTTCGTGCCACAAATCAGAGGGAAACTTCTGCGCTTTGGTCTCAGTCAATAAAAATATTGTGAGAAAGCTGACTGCAGCTATCGCATTGCTATATTTTCTCCAAAACCACTTATTTTCCATCATTTGGGTCGCAGTATTGTATGTCCCAACTTATCACGCTTTGTCGTCAGATATTTTTCATTGTGAGGATTCGGGTGGATCTCTATTGGAACGTTGTCAACAATCTCCAAACCATATCCCATTAACCCAACACGCTTTTTGGGGTTATTTGTAATTAAACGGATTTTGGTTATCCCCAGGTTTCTTATGATTTGTGCACCAACTCCATAATCACGTTCGTCCATATCAAATCCCAGCTGCAAATTTGCTTCCACAGTATCAAGGCCCTGTTCCTGAAGTTTGTAAGCTTTGAGCTTATTGAGCAAGCCAATACCCCGCCCCTCCTGTTTCATGTAGATCACTACTCCTTTGCCTTCCCGCTCGACCATTTCCATTGCCGAGTGGAGTTGTGACCCACAGTCGCAACGGCACGAACCAAAAATGTCGCCAGTTACGCAAGAGGAATGAACGCGAACCAGCACGGGTTCATCTTTCTCCCAGGACCCCTTCACCAATGCCATGTGAACTTCATTTGAGTTAGTCTGATCGAAAGCGATTAGCTTAAAATGACCGTACTCTGTCGGCATATCCACTTCAATCTCACGCCTGATCAAGGTCTCCTTCTTGATCCTGTATTCGATGAGATCCTTGATGGTCACCAACTTCAGGTTAAACCGTTCTGCTACCTTAGCAAGATCGGCTAGTCTGGCCATCGATCCATCTTCATTCATAATTTCGACCAGAACGCCTGCAGGTTTAAACCCCGCAAGCCGGGCAAAATCGATCGCAGCTTCCGTATGCCCGGTACGGCGAAGCACTCCTCCCCGCTTTGCCTTCAAAGGGAAAATATGTCCGGGACGCCCGAGTTCTTGGGGTTTAGTTTCAGGGTCCACCAAGGCTCTAATTGTCTTAAATCGATCGTGCGCCGATATACCGGTCGTGCATCCGTGACCCAGTAGGTCAACTGAAACTGTGAACGGGGTTTCATATATAGCAGTGTTGTTACCCACCATGAGGTCAAGCCCTAACTCCTCGCATCGATCCTCAATCAAGGGCACACAAATCAATCCGCGGCCATGCGTCGCCATGAAGTTTACAATAGCTGGCGTTATTGTCTCTGCAGCACAAATAAAATCTCCTTCGTTTTCACGGTCCTCATCATCGACAACGATAATTACCTTGCCATTCTTTATATCCTCGATGGCTTCATCAATGGTATTAAGCTTTATCTCCGCCATAATTTTCCAAAAAATTCAATACTTCAGGGCGCGACGATTATCTAACATCAAACGAAATATCAGCGTTCCAATGCTAGTATCGCCCGGAAACAATTCCCAGCTGTTTTGCAATTTCTACATCGGCGTTCTTTAAACGTGTCTGCGTTTCGACCAATTCATCAATCTCGTCTATGCTTTTACTTTTTTCAGCGTCCTTAAGCTTTTCCTTGTTTTCCTCAATTAACCGTTGTACGTATCGATATTTCCTCCTTAGAACGTTCTGATGTGCATGTTCGTGAATTTTTTCTTTTTCATCATGAAAAACGATGTGATACTTATCTGCCCAGTGCGGGCTCACATAGTATTTGCGGGTGGTCAGTTCGGCAATCAATTTTTTAACGTCCTCCGAGCCCTTGTTTAAAAAGTAAGTAGAGTCAACTAGCTCCCCCTTCCTTTTTGCCTCATAAAATTCATGATAGATGTTCGAATATAATGCATTGGTAAATTCAAGGTCCTCAAATTCTGAAATGAAGTAACTGACAAGGTCGATATCCTCTTCAAGTTCGCTATCAGCATAGTTCAACAACAGCCTTACCACTTCTCGCTCCTGAATTTGCTCCATGCTTTTAGCATCAAGCTTCTGTCCCGGAGCGGCATCAGCGCCAAGTTCGTCAGGGATAGTTGTTTCTATTGGACGAGTCCTGGTCTCCTGGGCATTCTTCCGGCGCTCCTGAATTAAGATCTTGTTGAGCTCATTGAAGATAACCGTCTCGGATATTTTAAGCAGCTGACCGGTTTCCTGGATGTAAACCGATCTTTTGATGGGATCGGGAATAAGAGAAATACTCGTAATGATCTCCCTAATTGCTTCCGCTTTCCTGATAGGATCGTGAGCAGCTTCGCTCGCTAGGAGATCTATCTTAAATGATATAAAATCTTTCGTATTTGACTTCAAGTATTGACGGTACTCCGTGCTGCCCATCTTTCTGGACATGCTATCAGGATCTTCACCGTTTGGAAGCATCACTATTCTGACATTTAACCCTCCTTTTAGCACCAGGTCAACCCCGCGCAGCGCGGCCTTGATACCAGCAGCATCACCATCAAACAGGACGGTCACATTCTCTGTGAATCGACGCATCAGCTTTATCTGCTCCTCAGTAAGTGCCGTACCAGATGAGGCAATAACGTTGTCGATACCGGCCTGATGAAGAGAGATCACGTCGGTATAACCCTCAACGAGATAGCAGAAGCCCTCTCTACGAATAGCATTTTTTGCCTGAAACATACCATAGAGCACATTGCTTTTGTGGTATATTTCCGTTTCGGGAGAGTTGATATACTTAGGTTGGTCTTTTTCTTTGGTCAATATCCGGGCACCGAAAGCAACTACTTTTCCGGCCAGGTTGTGGACAGGAAATATTACTCTGCCGCGAAAGCGATCGTAGAATCTGACATTCTTGGACTCAGGGTTCTCTTTTCTAATAACCAGACCTGCCTTTTCAAGCATCTCCTGATTGTGACCTTCCGCTATGGCCTTGGTGTAAAAATGATCCCATTCTTTGATACTGTACCCCAGTTCAAAATGTTCGATGGTGCGGTCATTAAAACCTCGCTCACGAAAATAGCTGAGCCCGATGCTTCGGCCTTCCTCGGATTTATAAAGCAAGTCCTTATAATGTTCCTTAGCATAATTCATGACGATATACAAGCTATCGCGATCACTGTGCTGAGCCGACTGCTCGGACCCGGAATTGTCTTCTTTAATCTCGATTCCATATTTTCTTGCAAGGTATCGAAGAGCCTCCACGTAATTCATCCCTTCATGTTCCATGATGAAGCTAATGCCATCACCACCCTTACCACTGCTGAAATCTTTGAATATTCCCTTCGAGGGAACTACATAAAAGGAAGGTGTTTTTTCGTTGGTAAACGGGCTAAGTGCCTTATAATTCTGACCCGAGCGTTTTAGTGTTACAAAATCGCTGATGACATCGATGATATCAACGCGGCTTTTAATTTCATCTATTGTTTCCCTGGAAATCAAGGTGAGAATGTCCTGTTGTTCGTTATGATTGTAGGATCAGCATTGATTGCTCAAAGATACACGTTCAAGACGGAAAAATAAGTGAATTTGTTTTGGCGATCTGGGGTTAATTAGTCCGTGACTGTATATGTAAGAGTCAGGAGGACTCGGGTGATACGGCAAATATCCGATTGCTGTGACATTCCGTTTTTCTGGACTAAATTGCGCAAAACTCTGGCGTACATCGAAAGCATTCATATCTATTCGAATTCATGACCCAATCAGAAGTATTAAGAGCACTCTCAACAGTACAAGATCCTGATCTCAAACGCGACCTGGTGACCCTAAACATGATTCGCGATGTTAAAACTGAGCCTGGAAGGGTCAGTTTTACGGTTGTACTCACCACACCAGCTTGTCCTTTGAAAGAAAAAATACGGCAGGATTGTGAGGATGCCGTCCGAAAGGTGGTGGACCGGCAGACGGTAATTGATATCTCCATAACTTCCTCGGTTACAACGCTTCGCGACAATGCTCCTTTGCTTCCACTGGTGAAGAATATTGTTGCAATTGCCTCAGGTAAGGGTGGCGTGGGAAAATCAACTATAACCTCCAACCTTGCAGTGGCGCTTGCCCAAGCTGGCGCAAAAGTGGGCTTGATTGATGCAGACATATTTGGGCCGTCTATTCCAACAATGTTTAATTGTGAATCGGAACAGCCCACCGTCAAGCAGGTTAATGGAAAGAACATCATCGTTCCAATCGAGCAATATGGGGTCAAATTGATATCTATTGGATTTTTGACTGCGCCAGATAGTGCGGTCGTTTGGCGTGGACCGATGGCCAGCTCAGCCTTAAAGCAGTTTTTTGGCGATGCTGATTGGGGAGAGCTTGATTATTTGTTAATTGACTTGCCTCCGGGTACGAGTGATATCCATTTAACTCTGGTTCAGACTGTACCAGTTACAGGGGCTGTAATTGTCACCACACCCCAAAAAGTGGCTCTGGCAGATGCCATAAAAGGATTGGCGATGTTCAGGCAACCCCAAATTAATGTGCCGGTTCTTGGGGTTGTTGAGAATATGGCTTACTTCACCCCTGAAGAGTTGCCCGATAATAAGTACTTCATTTTTGGAAAAGATGGTGGTAAGAACTTATCACAAAAGTTCGATGTTCCGTTGCTGGGCCAGATACCCCTTGTCCAAAGCATTAGAGAGAGCGGCGATAGCGGTTTACCGGCCGTACTAAAAGGCGGGATAATCGGTGAAGCATTCAAAAATCTTGCAGAAAGTCTGGCTCGACATATTGCCATTAGAAATGCTAACTTTACGCAAACAAAGAGGGTTGAACTAAAAGTCTGATGAGCACCGTAGAAGAACTGACCAAAAAGATTGAATCTTCTCTTAATTCCATTCGACCGTACCTAAAGGCTGACGGCGGTGATGTGAGAATAAGCAGCATTACTGAGGATAACGTGGTACAACTGGAATTTGTGGGTGCTTGTGGAAACTGTAGCATGTCGACCATGACCTTTAAAGCTGGAGTTGAAGCGGCGATTAAGCGCGACGTGCCGGAGATAAAGTCCATCGAGGTGATAAATTTGATCCCGTTTGGTTAGAAGTAGATGGGCATCATCGACGTATCATACCGTTAAATATATCCTGCCTAGGACGATTATCTGACGTCGCTCCCATGTCCAGCCGACTTCGCTTTTCGACCGAAGCGGCATACAGAAGATTCCAGCCCTTCGTTCGTCACTATTGACACCGCCTTGTCGCTTCCTGTCGCAAAATGCGTAGACTCTTTGCTATATTTGGAGATGTTCAATGGTTGACCTACGATTTTTTTGTGCGGCAGACAACTCTTATTTTTTTTAGATCTCTAGCCATTCTGGTTTTTGCCATTATCACCTCATTAACATATGCCCAAGACAGATGCGGCACGGTGCAGTACATGAAAAGTCTGCAAGGGGATACATTTGAACAAAACCGGCAGCAATTCGAACAATGGATGGATAGAAGACTGCGCAGATCCAGACCAAAAGACGTTCAACGTCAACAAGCAATCTATCAGATTCCCGTTGTTGTACACGTGATACACAACGGTGAAGCCTTAGGAACCGGGCGAAACATCAGCGATGCCCAGATCCTGTCTCAGATTTCAGTGCTGAACAAAGACTATCAACGATTAAATTCAGACGCCTCGAGTACCCCAGCGGAATTCCAGGGATTAGCCGGGAGCATTGACATTGAATTTGTACTTGCGAAGCAGGATCCGGAAGGTTTTGCCACCACCGGTATTGTGCGCGTGCAAGGCCCCCAGCAAGTTTGGTCTATAAATGACAACTATGAACTGAAGGCATTGAGTTATTGGCCTTCAGAAGATTATCTAAACATTTGGGTATGCAACCTTACCGGCATTCTCGGCTATTCGCAATTTCCAGTCTCTGGATTGCCAGGACTCGAAAATTCTTCTGATAACCGGTTAACCGACGGGATTGTGATCGCTTATAATGCCTTCGGTTCCGAAGACGATGGCGCCTTCGACTTGTTGAGCAAGTATCGAAAAGGACGAACAACCACTCATGAAGTCGGACATTTCCTGGGTCTCCGTCACATTTGGGGAGATGACGAGGGACAGTGCGACGGAACGGACTATGTGAATGACACGCCCAATCAAAGTGGGAATTCCAACGGATGCCCTACCCACCCCCAGGTAACTTGCGGTGTAACCTCCATGTATCAAAACTATTTGGACTATACTGACGATGTCTGTATGAATCTCTTTACACTTGGTCAGATTGAACGCATCACGGAAGTGCTGGAAAATAGTCCGAGAAGAGCAAGTCTGCTAACATCCCATGGACTGTCCGATCCGCTTCCACAACCCAATGACTTAGGTATTCGGGCAATACTTTCGCCACTCGACGGGGAATGCGCAGCGAACATCACGCCTGTCATCGAAGTCCGGAACTATGGAAGCAATGCCGTGACTTCGGCTCAAATCAGTCTGACGATCGATGGCAATACAGTTGAAACAAAGGATTTCACACTAACACCGGCACTTGCTCCCTTACAGATAACATCGCTCAGTTTTTCGTCTGCATTATTTACGAACGGATTGCACACTGTCACTTTTGAAATTGTACTCGTCAATAACGTTGGAGACCCAATAATCACCAACAACGTATTGAGTGAATCAGTGCTCATACCCGAAGTTACGACCCTTCCAATCACCGAAGACTTTGATTCGTTCCCGTCAGGGTGGCAAATTATAAACCCTGATCAACAAACAACGTGGCAGCTAGTGTCAGCGCCAAACGCTGACCCTACGAATACATCCATGAAAATGGACTTCTATAATTATGAAGACAACCTGGGTGAAATCGACGTGCTCATCACACCTGTTTTCGATCTGTCAACTGAGCCGGTAGCCTTATTGTTGTTTGATGTTGCTTACGCAAGATTTCAAAATGACGACGATGGCCTAAAGGTCGTGGTGTTATCAAACTGTAATGCCGACGTAAACCAAGGAACTGTTGTGTATGAAAAGTATGGAGCGACACTCCAAACACGTTCGCCTGTCTCCGACGAGTTCATACCCACCAACGAGTCGCAGTGGCGGAACGAGTACATTGATTTGAGCAATTTTGTAGGACAAAGTAATGTTCAATTGGCTTTTATAGGTGTTAACGATTGGGGAAATAATTTATATCTCGACAATATCACGGTAGTTACCACGCCCTTAAATGATATTGCTTTGCAGGACGTTCTTTCACCGAGGCCGGTTGTATGCTCCGAACAGATTATGCCAAGGTTGCTGATCCAGAATTCAGGAACCTTGGTGACCACAATGAAGGTAAGAGTCACAGTTAACACACAGGACTCATTTACTGAAACAATCTCAGATATAAATTTCCTGGGTGGTACATCATATGAAGTTCAGCTTCCAGCGATTACGTTGAATAGTGGCGAAAATGTCATCTATTTCGAATTGCTGGAGCCTAACGGTCTGCCTGATGCCAATCCATCAGATAACACTTTAACCCTATACGCAACCGTAAACAAGTCCCTCGAAGAAATACCTATCCGGGAAGGTTTTGAGGGAGATTACGAGGATGCATGGACTATTATCAATCCGAGGGGTGGGATGGACTGGCAAGAAATCAAAATCGGATCTAACACTGCTTTATATGTCAACGGCTACAACAACGATTTCATCGGAGATAAAAGTTGGTTGGTAAGTCCGGTGTTGGATTTTTCTAATGCTTCAAATGCCAGTCTCGTATTCGATCTTTCTTATGCCTTCCGCGACAGAATCATTGATCGATTACAAGTACTTGCCTCCACGGACTGTGGTATCACCTATTCGGACACAATTTTTAATGCCACGAGAACGGCGCTTGCGCGGGGACAATCATCATCGTCTTCATGGCTCCCAGACGAAGATCAATGGCAAGAAAATCTTGCCTTCAATCTGAGTGCACTCGCAGGACAGGCCGAAGTGCGAATTGCTTTTGTATTCACCAACGGAAATGGAAATAATATCTACCTCGACAACATAGAGTTCTTCCTTTCGTCATCTCCGATCGCTACGGATTATCCTTTCTCCGTTTATCCAAACCCGTTCCGTCTTAGCGAAGAAAGCCTGCACTATCAGTTAAGTGTTCGGTTTGATTTGCCCGAGAAAGGCCCTGTAGTAATTGAAGTAATAGACATGCTTGGTCGGGTTATTATAAGTGAAACACCCGGCAATGTTTTAAACCAAACCTATTATATATCCGTACCCGACATTCCCGAAGGAACATATTTTGTGCGCGCGACAACTAGCAATGGAACTTTTACAAATAGAGTAATTATTTTAAAATGAGCGCGTTGTTTTAGCAGTAGATCAATAATGAGTTTATCTTTCGAAAAAAATATTTTTTAATGTCCAAGAAAAAAAAAGTGGCAATCTTATACGGCGGGCGATCCGTTGAACACGCCGTATCTGTAAACTCAGCCCGAAACATTCATGAATTTATCGACAAGAATTTATTTGAACCTATACCTCTTGGGATCAGCAAGAGCGGGCAATGGTTTTTGACGACTAGTGTCAACAAGGATATCGAGCAAGGCAAGGCGCTGGGATTGATACTCGATGCCGTTAGTCCCGGATTTGTTCTTCTCTCAAGCGGTGATCGCTTCAAATTTGACATGATCTTTCCAGTGTTGCACGGTACCGATGGCGAAGATGGAAGTATCCAGGGCTTGATAAAGGCGATGGATATACCAATGGTTGGCACGGGTGTGTTGGGATCGGCGCTTGCCATGAACAAGATTGTAGCCAAGCGGCTAATGAGACAGGCTGGTTTACCAGTAACAGATTTTCTCACCTTCAAATACCATGAGAAGGATAAAATTACTTTTACTGGCATCTCAAAAAAACTTGGTCTGCCATTCATGGTGAAGGCAGCGAGTCTAGGTTCATCGGTGGGCATTACCAAGGTAAAAACCAAAGCCGACTTTAAAAAAGCAATTGAAGACGCCTTCCGTTATGATGACGAAATGCTGGTCGAAGAATTTGTAGCAGGACGTGAAATTGAATGCGCCATCCTCGGCAACAGTCCTGCCGAAGCATCTTATCCAGGCGAGATCCAAATCAGTAAGAATTATGAGTTCTACACATTTGATGCAAAATATGTGGATCCGCAAGCAGTGCAAATTCACGTACCGGCCAAACTATCAAAACCCATCGCGGAAAAAATCCGCAATGTTTCTATAAAAGCATATGAGGCCCTGCACTGCCAGGACTTCTCACGAATCGACCTGTTTCTGGATAAGAAGGGTAAAATTTACATTAATGAAATCAATACAATCCCCGGGTTTACCAACTCGAGTATGTATCCTATGATGTGGAAGGAGCGCGGCATGAGTTTTTCTGAACTGATTACACGACTGCTTAACCTGGCCCAGGAGCGTTACAACCGGGGTAAAAGGATTGAGCGCGACTTTCAGTCCTCGTTAAAATTCTGATCTTGTATATTTGCGAAAATCGACGTCATGATCCATGAAGTTTAGCGTTAAGAAACTTAAAAGGAACACACTGGGCGGGGTGCTTATTCACATGCTATTGGCAGGTACCATTCTGGCTGGACTTTGCCTACTTTATTTTTTTACGTATCTGCCAAAGACCACTAACCATGGACAAAGCATTACCGTACCCAACATTGAAGGTATGCAGCTCAGTCAGTTGGAGGATTTTCTTGTGAAAAGGAACCTTCGCTATGAGATCAACGACTCGTCCTATTCGGATGAATATCCTCCGCTAACAGTATTGAAACAATATCCACACGCTGGCTCAAAAGTGAAGGAAGGCAGGAACATTTTCATATCCATCAACCGCCTCAACCCGCCGACGGTACCAGTGCCAAATTTGGTCGATGGTTCCGTTGTTAATGCCGACGCGGTGCTCAAGAGTAATGAATTGCGTCGCGGCAAGATAGAGCTGGTTTCAGGGCCATTTAATGTGGTGAAAGAGATGAAATATCAGGGACAGGTTATCGCAGCGTCAGAGCGCGTACCAAAGGGTTCTATCATCGATCTGGTGGTAATGGATGGCGGGAGCAAAGATTTTGAAGCTCCAGATTTCACAGGGTCAAGTCTGGAAGATGCAAAAGTTGTTATCTTCGGTTCAAATCTGAATCTGGGAAATGTTATGATTGTTGGGGATACAACTGGCGGCGGTGTAGTTATTCGCCAAAAGCCTGAGGCCCATGAAAATATTAAGGTAGGCGATGTCGTTGATTTGTGGATAGGTAAGTCCGATACTGTAATTCCCGATGACGAAGTTCGCGAAAACTAATACCAATAAAAGGCGTTTTGGAGCTGAATTCGTTGAACTAAAATTTGGACGTTGTTATGGTTTGGTGTTAGTGTTCGTAGTACTAGCTACATCGGCCTTTTCCCAACTCAGGGTATATCCGCTTCCAAAGAAATCCGACAACGTCGCTTCGAAACCGAAGTCGAAAAATTCCACCAGCCGAACGAAGGAGCTCACCCCGCGCTCGTTGCCTTTCTGGGACGACTTTTCGTGGACGCAGGTCGATCTGCTTACCGACACACTTTCTAATTATCCCTTAGATTCCCTGTGGGTAAATAATTACAGTGTCTGGATTAACAATGGATTGGGCTTAAATCCCCCTTCTATCAACGTTGCAACCTTCAATGGATTAGACTCGACACAAAATCCCTATGACGACCAAATTCTTGCCAACGGATTTCGTGATACACTTACTTCGCAGCCCATTAAGATGGATGAAGTTGCGGATGGTGATCGCAACAGCGTCTACCTGAGTTTCTTTTATCAATGGGCAGGAAATGGGGAACCGCCTGACGAGAACGACTACCTTCAGGTAGATTTTAAAAATGATCAGGGTATCTGGGAAACCGCCGCAACCATTCAGACTTTGCCTACGTTGGAGGATAATGTTTTTTATGACACGCTGATAAAAGTAGACGGCGAGCGTTTCTTCCACCAGAATTTTCAATTCCGGTTCAAGAACTACGGCCGACTCTCGGGGCCATACGACACGTGGCATTTAGACTACGTTTATTTGAACAAGAACCGGAGCCCAACAGACCGTTATCTTCCCGACCGGACCATCATCTCAACCCTAACAAATCTGTTTAGCGGATACAGGTCTATTCCATACCATCACTTCCTGGTTAATAAAATAGTGTCACAACCTTCATTCGATGTGTTCAACATACAGAATGATACATCTACCTTGTCCTATTCGACACAGGGGACATTCATAAACTACAAAGACGGAATGGCTTCCATACCCTATATTGTCGATACGCTAGGAGGCGCCGGTACCTCTCCTATCGATGGAGCGACGGGGATTATATATCAAAGAGAAAGAAAGACAGTCACGCTTGAACACGTCCCGGATCCAAATGATGCTTCACAGTTTAATGTAGATGCCGATTCCGTAGCTGTAAGCTTGAAAGTTCAATTGTTCACCGGCGATACTTTCAATCCGAAGACAGGCCAGTTTGCCAACGATTATGATCCAGCCAAACTTCAGCCACTCGACTTTAGAAGCAACGATACGCTACGCGCAAATTATCTCCTGGGCAAATATTATGCATATGATGATGGTTTTGCCGAATACACTGTAGGACTTACTGCATTTGGAAACCGTGCAGCCTGTCAGTTTGAAATGCTAACAACGGAACCAGATACCCTGGTTGGTTTCGACATCTACTATCCCGACTATGGTGTACCGGGCAATCTTACGATAGACTTCACGGTGTACGACGACTTGAACGGACTGCCGGGAACCGCCGTATACACATTACCCAGTTATACTATCCGTAAAATGGGTCTTAATAAATTCGCCAAGATCCGATTTGGCGAACAGTTCCTCATTGAAGGTAAATTTTATATCGGTTGGAAGGCCCCAGTCGGCGGAACCTTCAAAGTAGGATTAGATACCAATAATGATTCAGGCACCAAGTTGTTTGTCAATACTAACGGCACCTGGGAACAAAGCACAGATATATTTGGAAGTGTTATGATACGCCCGGTATTCGGTGGCGGCGATATCGTCACAGGTATTCCTAATGAAAATCTGCAATCGCAAATTTTTCCCAATCCAAACGAAGGTGAGTTTTTTGTTCCCGCCAGTTTTCAAGTCATCGATATCGTTTCCGTTACAGGCCAACGAATCTCATTTTCGACTCATGACCAGGGTGAAATGCAAAGAATACATCTCGGGCCCGCGTCACCTGGCTTGTACATTTTGCGTCTGCAGACCAGTACGAAAGTATTCTCCTCAAAAATTGTCGTGAAATAGAGAATCTCTGAGGGCCGAATTCTGTATCATCGATGAAGTGAAAAGAATTTGTCACCGTGGATTATTATGCCGAGGAAATCCGATTATTTTTACTCCAAAAGTTATCAGCGGTTTTTTTCTTGACCAGTCAGAATTTCTTCACACTTCTTTTTTAATATGGCTCTAAAGAGACCTTTAATTGTCGCTTCAAGTTCGCCACGTCGGCAATACCTCATGAAGGAGGCTGGCTTCATTTTCACGGTAGAAAAACCAGACATAGATGAATCATTTCCTGATGACCTGCCAACCGATCAGGTGGCCAGGTATGTAGCGGAAAAAAAAGCCGAATTTTTTAGACTTACAATGCATGATGAAATTGTATTGACAGCAGACACGGTAGTGCTTTTGAACGATAAAATACTGAACAAACCAGCAGACCGCTCGCAAGCCATCGCAATGTTAACGAGTCTTTCAGGAAATACCCACAAGGTAATTACTGGGGTTTGCATCCTCTCAAAAGAAAAGGAGATCAGCTTCGAAGATCTTACCGAGGTCACTTTCAAATCTCTCTCTCAAGAGGAAATAGAATTTTATGTTGATGGGTACAAACCGTACGACAAAGCTGGAGCTTACGGCGCCCAGGATTGGATTGGTATGGTAGCGATTGAACGAATTGTCGGGTCCTATTTTAATGTCATGGGACTGCCCATTCACAAAGTTTATCAACATCTCATCCGTTGGTAAATGAAGAAAATTTGGAAGTATCTTGTTGGGCATGTGTATGCAGATTTCAACGCCATACAGTACGCCCTCGTATTCGCTTTGATCGCATGCGTCCTTTGCGTCAATTACTCATTTGATTTTGACGACGTAATCCTGAAGAGGCAACAGGGTATTTTTAAGTTCGTTGTTTACTTTTTGTTTTATGCTGTCCCTTACTATGTAGTCCTGTTATTCATTTCCGACGTCGGCAAAAATGTCTTCAGAAACAAAACGTTTTGGATCAAGAGTCTAGCAGGTTTGAGCGCATTAAGCCTGGATAGCAGCGCACCGTATCTTCGCGATTGGGTCAGCGTCACGTTTGATCCAGCTATGCAGTTATGGGCTTACAAAGTTATTGTGAATTTAGTTGGGGCATTGACGATATTACTCCCTCTGGGGATCATATATAATCATTACGACCGAAAGGAAAAGCACTACTATGGCTTATTCCCCAAGCGCTTTGATGCGAGCCCATATTTTCAAATGCTATTAATTATGTTGCCGATCCTGGTAGCAGCTTCTTTTCTTCCCAGCTTCATAAAGCAATACCCGATGTACAGGATATCGGAAGCTCATACTTTGCTAAATATTCCGGAGTGGCTGACTGTAGCGATATATGAATTTGCATACGGGTTTGATTTTATTACTGTTGAATTCCTGTTTAGAGGTTTTATGGTCATTGGAATGATGCAATTTCTTGGAAGGCGTGCAGTGCTATCGATGGTGGTAATCTATTGTTTCCTACACACGGGGAAGCCTCTCGGCGAGGCGATCAGCTCAATATTTGGAGGCTATCTTCTAGGTGTAATTGCCTATGAAACGAAGAGTGTTTGGGGTGGCGTGATTGTTCACGTTGGCATCGCGTGGATGATGGAGACGATTGGTTTCATACAAAAGGCGTTGTGATCCTAACGTTATTCGTACTACTGTTTTGAAATTTTTTGTTTCATTCATTAAGGAAATCTTTTGTGTTTTCTGAAACAGACCTTATTTTTTTAAAGAAAGTTTTGGTTTAACCTATTTCCATACCGTAAGTTTATTTTTTTATCCTATTCAAGTCCCGTCAGGGACGCCATACTGGTAGAAAGATGAACATCTATTTTCACGAAGTGCCATCAGGCACGATATAGTCAGCCGGCTAAACATAGACGATCACCAACAAATTTGTCATGAATGGAATGAAATTTATCAAAACGAAAATAGTTGTGTTGGTTCTGAGAAATTCTAGGAGGCTCCTACGAAGCCCCGGATTATGCGAGTCATTTCTACAAACATGGGGCTCCTGTGGAGCCAGGCATGCGTGCGAAATTAAATTTGAGCGAGACCCGATCTAAATTCCTTTTTTACAGATTCGACTCCTATTACACAGTGGCACTGTTGTGCGATTCGACCAAAAGTCTATCTGACTAATCTGGCTCCGTAGGACCCACCTGTTTATAGGACGGCTAAACGAGTCACCTAGGGGACTGACTAAACAGTGCGTCTCTTCCTATTTGTCCAACCATCCGCTAACACGATCCCCACAAACTTGAGAAATGAATGGATGAAAATTTCTTCAAATGGAAATAGCCGTGTTGGCTTTCAAAATCTAGGAGGCTCCTGCGGAGCCCGGACGCGCCCTAGCCAATTTCTATAAAACAGGAGGCTCCGTAGGAGCCACCTTGGATCTTGGCGCATTAAGTATTTGTGATGCATGGTTTCAACAAGTTTTGAAATGAATGCGATAATCGTTTTACCTACCGGAAATAGATGTTGGATTTAAAAATAAATCTAGATCCTTTTGTATCAATCCTTGCGATACACGATCACTATGAAATTATGGATTCGTTTTTTCCAACGGAAATTATTGTGAGTTTCAGTCAGCCCGAAATAAACCAACTAATGCAAACACCTACACAAATTCACCTCCAGCTGTTTTTTCTAATCAAAGTAGAGATTGCATTATCCAGTGTGGCTGAAAGGACGAATTGTACAAATACACTAGGAATTCGGTGCTTCGATTATTCTCCACCATCCCGTGGCGTAAATACACATTAACTCTGATGAAGTATTCCCTGAAAATGAAGAAATGCAACGGAGTGCCTGCTGGCGTTACCTGGCGCGAAAGCCGTGGACCCTGCCCTTATCAAAAGAAGAAATCACGTGGTTCGCTCACCCCCGTTCATTTATCAAGATATTTTAAAAAAAATGACAGGCTAGTGATGCTGGTACATAAATTGTCCTCTCCTTTAAAAAATATTAGTGTTATGGGAAAGGACAAAGAAGGAAACTACTATCCGCCAAAAGGCAAGCCTTCGCGGACAAAAGCAAGAAAAGGAGTAACAACCACCAATTCGAGCAGAATTGACCAGCAGCTGGAAATTGAGGATAAGTACACACATCAACCAGATATCGATGAATTAGCTGCCAATGTGAAAGTACGCCATCCCAACCGGAATGCCGACAAGGGTGTTCAGCGAAAAGTTACCGAAAACCATAAAAGTGCTGTTGAAACATTCAATGATACATCCGCAAAAAACATTTCTCACGAACTTCCGGCGTTTTTGTCAAAAGAAACATTTCAGGAATTGGCAAATTATACTTCAGAATGTTGCGTTTCCATCTATATACCAACGCATCGCTCTGGTGTTGAAGTCAATGAACAAATGGACGCCATTTCATTTAAGAATGCATTGCAGCACATAGAAAGCGGCCTGAAATCCAGGCAAATCGACGTTAAAGGGATTGAACGAATTCTGAAACCGGCTTATGAGCTATTGCACAACGATAAATTCTGGTATGAACTTTCCGAGAGTTTGGCCGTATTTGTATCAGACGGCTTTTTCAGATATATAAAGCTTCCATCAAGATCCGCAGAAAAGACACTTATTAACTCATCATTTTATTTAAGCCCCCTTGTCCCTTTTATTTCAAGCAGGGAATATTTCTTTCTCCTGATTATCAGTAAGAAACAGGCAAAACTATTCCGAGCCCACAATTTTGGTATGGAACAAGTTGAGGTCAAAGAACTACCCAATGGTGTGGACGATGTTGTACACTTTGAGGAAAAAGATGATCACAAGCTCTTCCGAACTGGCAGTAGTGGTGCAGGTGAGGGCGCTAATTATCATGGCATAGGCGCAGGTAAACCGGATGAAAAGGAAAATATTTCGATCTATTTAGAAGAAGTAGACGAAACGTTGTGGAAAGAACTTCTGAACAACGAACACGTGCCACTCCTGCTGGCTGGAGTGGAGTACTTGTTACCGTTATATAAGAAGGTCACGCATTACAACAACGTTTGGGATAGATATTTGACCGGAAATGTCGAGCATGTTGATAGCCAGCAATTATTTAAACAAGCCCGCGAGTTAATGGAACCCTATTTCCAGGAACGAGTTAACAAGGCTAAAGAATCATTTGGGAATCAATCTTCGACAGCTTTGACATCGTCAATACCCGAAGAGATAATTCCAGCTGCGTACTACTCGCGTGTATCCTACTTGTTCGTCCAGAAAGATGCGCAAATCTGGGGAAAATTTGATGAGCAGGAGAATACACTCGTCATTCATAAAGATTATAAAATGAATGATGATAGTCTGCTTGACAAAGCCATTCTCAAAACTATCATGAATGGCGGTGATGTCTTTATCTTGGAAAAAAATGAAATGCCCATTGCAAGTATCATCGCTGCTGTAATGCGTTACTGACAGTAAGCATTGCATGCTTGTCGCATGTAAACTGATAATACCGCGGTGAAATCTAATTTTTCCTGCGGTATTTTTATGTTCAAGTCACATGACCCAAGTTCGGAAATGATCGACAAAAAAATCTGTTTATCTGTATCTTTTTATAGTCTACGCGTTATGGGTCAAATGGATAAAATACAACCTATGAGATCTACTGCCTTATCTAAGACTTTTTCTCTTGTAATACTGCTCCTGGTGGCTGCCTGCGACTCCGACGACGGGCCGGGGGATATTCAATTAACATCAGGTAATATTGAAACCATCGCCGGAATGGGTCCAACAAAGTTTGGCTTTGAAGGCGATAACGGCCCGGCTATTTCTGCTAAAATTGGCTGGGTTACCGGAGTCGCGGTCGACAACTCTGGAAACGTATACTTAACCGACGGTGCAGCCAACGTTGTGAGAAAGGTTAGTGGCGGCAACATTACTACAATCGCAGGTACTTTTATTGGTTTCAACCAGATTAACAATACTCCCTATGCCGGTGATGGTGGAAGTGCTATTTTCGCCCATTTGAATGTTCCACATGCAGCAAGCGTTGATGATGATGGCAATGTAATAGTTGCAGATGCGGCCAATAATGCGGTCCGTCAAATATTGGCAGCCTCTGGCAATATTACAACCGTTGCAGGTAAAGGCCCTGGTTTGTCTGGCTACACGGGCGACGGCGGACTTTCTGCTCAATCACAAATGTGGAATCCACATGGGGTAGCATTTGACGCCTCTGGCAACATCTACATTTCAGACACCCAGAACAATGCTGTCCGGATGATTTCGAAGTCAACCGGGAAGATCACCACCGTAGCAGGGCTCGGCCCAAACAACCCGGGATACTCCGGTGACAACGGGCCTTCATCAACTGCTGCATTAAACAGTCCCGAAGGTCTGGCCATCGATAGCGATGGAAGCATCTACATTTCAGACAGCGGGAATAATGTAATCAGAAGAATTTCAAATGGCATTATCACAACGATTGCAGGTACAGGAGCACAGGGCTATTCCGGTGATGAAGGCCCGGCCCTTGAAGCAACCTTTCTTACACTTAGGGGCCTCGCTGTTGATAGTGAAGATAACCTTTACGTTGCAGACGCAGCCAACAATGTAATCAGAATGATTCATGCCGCCACGGGGAAGATATACACCGTGGCAGGAAACGGCACTGCGGGATTTGAAGGTGACGGAGGGTTGGCAATAGACGCCAAACTTTCTAACCCCCTAGGCGTTGCGTTGGATAACCTGGATAACCTCTATATTGCTGATACAAACAACAGTGCAATTCGTAAAGTAACCCGTTAGCCAGTCCGCAGCGGTTTAAAAATTCCGGGCCCCGAAAGTGGCGTAATTTCTTCATGCCATTCGGTCAGGCGTATTATCATTGTTTACATTGATAATTGGGAGCTGATTTGGAAGCGCTTATAAATGGCTAGGGCTGTTACGGAAGGAGGTGAAATCCCTATTGTTCTGGAAAGTCGCACCGGTCTGGGTATTTGATTTTTCGGGGGACGTAATTTAATTATTTGAAAACACGGATGGCCTATTGTTTTGTTTCCCATATGCCGCGCCTCAGCTCATAAACAAAGCAACGGTCTTCACCAAATTGCCTTCTTTCCACAAACTTAAATCCCAAGCGTTCATAGAATTTGTGAGCCCTTGTGTTGCTTTCCAGCGGATCTACGATAACGGCAATAACATCTTTTTTCGCAAAGCATAGATCGAGAGCCATTTTCATCATCTTTGTACCGTATCCCCTACCTAAGTTGTGCTGTTCACCAATCCATATGTCGATAGCGCGCAGATTGTCTGGGACATTTCCCCAATATCTGGAGTCTTCTTTCGCTGGATCAATTATTTGCATAAACCCAATCGGCGTTCCATCCAACTCAGCAATGATCAGTTCCCGCCACTCGGGTTTCCTTTGAAGTTCAGACTCCCAACGCCAATCATCATTGGGATCCGAAGCAATTGTGTGTGGCTGACTGTCCCAATGTTCAAGGAGCGTCAAATCATTAGGTGTTGCCTGCCTTAATTTTATCTCCAACGTTTCTGTAGTGTTTGGTTGATAGCAAAAATACCACCCGCTCAAGGGCCATTCAAGCGGAACTCAATTCGAGCTAACCTATCGTTCAATTTCATTCAAAAACTCAGAAATTACTTTCACGTTTTCATCGGGATTATCGTGCATGGTCATGTGGCCGGCGTCGGGTATTAATCTCAACTTTGAGTTTGGCGTTAGGCTCTGATAGTACTTCACCGTTGCAGGCTGTGACTCATCAAACTCACCGACAGTATAAAGGGTGGGTACCTTTATCTGGTTTAGTTCTCCTGTTCGGTCGTAATTTTTCAGAGTCCCACTGGCAAAAAACTCATAGTCCCCCCACATATATTGATAGACATTATAACCCATATTCGAATTTGCTGAATCCAGGTCGGCGGAAATGGGATGCCTTCGCGTATAAAAATTATTCAAGTACGTATTGACTGCTGCCTGTAGTTTTGTGGAATCCTGCTGGATACCCTTCATGTTGTTTCGCAGGGTTCGTTGAACAGAATCGGGAAGCGTGGATATGAGCACATCTGCATCCTTCACCCACCTCTCCGCATCGATACATGGGCTTGCAAGGATTAAGGCCTTTACCTTGTCACCATATTTCAAATAATAATCCACTCCAAGCATTGTACCCCAGGAATGGCCATACAGATAAAACTCCTCAAGTTTCAGGTGGTTCACCAATTCATTTATGTGTGATGAATAATTCGCCACGGTCATCAAACTAGTGTCGCTAATTCTGTCAGAGCGTCCACAACCCAGTTGATCAAATGTTATCACCGGCCATTCGCTTCGCAAGGCTGCCAACGGATTAAGATAATGGCTAGGGTGACCCGGCCCGCCATGCAACATCAGGATAGGGGTTCTATTTCCGTCGCCTTGGACTCTGTACCATATCTTCCCGCCATTGACCTCGATAAGTCCTTCTCCTCTCGCAATTTTTTCCTCGTTCCGGCAACTGAAGATGAACATCTGTACCAATGCAATAATTGCTGCAAATCTTATCCCGTTCATGCCCGTAACTCCAAAGGCTGTGAAGTGCTATTTTTTCTTTCAATGTCTCGCTAAACCCCCGTACCCGCGCTGACCACCCGATAGACTTTTCCGTCAGGCTTTGTAAGAACGTACAGTTCTCCCTCGTGGTCTCGTCCGAACCTCATATCCACTTTTTGAGCGCCACATAGATCAACCAGGGTAGTGATCCTGCCATTGATCGAAACCTTCATTTCTTTTATTGTTGCCTGACTCCCTAACTTGAGATCGCTGATTTCTACGCAAAATATACGTCCCCGGACAATGTCACCAAAGATACATTTGCCCTGCAACTCAGGAAGCGTCTTTCCCCAGTATTCAAAACCGCCAGAGATAGCATTACCCTCATCATGATCATATTGAGCCACAGGATAGGTTATGTGATAGGTCGAGTCATCTGAGGGCAGCGGAAAGATGTTGCTCATATTCTCATCGGCTTTCATGACAAAAGTACCTTCGCGTATAGGCCAACCGTAGTCATGACCCGGAAGAATTAAATACAAAGATTCGATGTTATGATGGCCAATGTTTGACGCGAGCATTTGCCCTTTCTTTGTCCACGTAATGCGATGCGGATTACGGAATCCCCACGCATACAACTCGCGGACGGTATTGGGATTCTTGCTTTTGGAAAATGGATTCGCTGGTGGAATCCCATAGTTTCCATTGAGACTATTTCGTCCTGCAGGATCAATCCTAATTATGCTTCCCCAAATTTTGTCTTCACTACGAACAAGCCAGGGGTACCCGAGCTCGACGCTTGCACCGTCGCCGATCCCGATGTAAAGGAGACCGTAGTCTTCGTCACCTGGCTTAGCCAACGGGTTAAATGTAATTTCCTGAACGCCATGAAAGGATCCGACCATATTTACGCGAAACAACTCTCTGCTTTTTCCTTCAAAGGGAAAGCCATTTGGGTTTGCTGTCTTCCATTCCGACAACACCCACTGAAGGGTCACCTTGATTGAGTCGTTATAGCTGAAGTCAGCTTTTCCCGAACCCGGGCCTTCGACATGAGTTGTGTATAGCAGTCCGTTGGATTTAAACTCGGGATGGAACGCAAAGCTTCCAAAACCAGTCGCCAGTCCTGGCTTATGAATAAACTTTGGCTTCTCTTTCAACATGTCGAGATAAAGTTTTGGTTCGTTCTTATCTAACATGTAAAGTTTTCCTCGAAGGTCAACCACATACAATTCTTTGGTGTCCGGTCTAAAATCGAGTTTGCAGATCCGTGTCAACTGACCCTCTGAGCTTGAAGGCGGTATGGTGGCGAGCAACTCCAGCCCTAACGTTAACCCTGACTGAGTGATCGAATCCGGAATTGGATTGGTGAGTGCATTGGGATCAAACTTTGTTCTTTTAGGATCAGGTGCGTCCTTGGTACCGAGGAATGCCACAATGCTGTTCAATTCTTCATCCGACAGACTTTCGAACGACGGCATCACAGTTTTATATTTTTCAAATAACAGATGAGCCCGCTCATCGCCGGATTCTATGATAAGTCTAGGATTCTTAATAAAACTCTTGATCCAGTCACCGGAAACAGCAGTTAATAGCCCCCCTAGTTGCGGTCCAATGCCGTCCTGCCTAAAGTTGTGACATGCCCCACATTGTTGTGAAAAAATGACTTGCCCCCTGCGGATGGCAGCAGTATCTATGTCAGGCGAATCCATAGCGGTTGATTTCTTCTGATTACAGGAGAGCAGTAAAAAAGTAACGCTGATAAATAAATAGAGACAAAAGGCCAGAAATCTAAAATTCATTGTTAGTCGATGCAGCTTAACCATCAAATTTAGAACTTTACGCAATTAAATTGCATCAGATGTAACATAAAAAAGGCCTCTGAAAAAATTCAGAAGCCTTTTCACTACCCAGGAGACAGCCTGATGGTTACTGTGTTTTATCTTGTAACTCAGATTTCTTAATCTTCTTTTTTTCGCCAGCCTCGTTCATATAGTAATACTTGCCGTCTTCCATGAAGATTGCTTCTCCATTAGGTCCGACCTTATCTTCCACAGGAATTATTTCACTCGGTCTTTCCATAGATTGATCCGTTTGTTCGGGAGTAGGTTGTTCCGATTCGCGGGATTGACCTTGTTGGATTGCATTATTCCCATCTTGCGTTGGCTGATCTAGCGCGGGTTGATCCTGAACGGGCGACTCTTGAACTGGTGCGTCTTGGACTGGCGGCTCCTGCGTTGGCTGATCTAACGTAGGTTGGTCCTGTACAGGTGTTTCCTGTGTCGGTTGATCAAGCGCAGGTGACTCTTGAGTCGGTTGATCCAATGTAGGTTGATCTTGTACCGGCGGAGCCTCATTTTGCTCTATTGGCTGATTGTTAAAATTCGTGGAAGCCGTGTCTTGATCTTGGGCTTGAGCTAACGTTGCTATTCCAAGCATCGCAGCACCACATATTGTCATTAGTACCTTTTTCATTGTTAAATTATTTTTAAGTGAAACATCTTTACTTCATATAGTCAATAAACATTATACCACTTATGCCAACCGTTGATCAGGGACTGAAATCGGGTATTGCCATTCGTTCGTCTGCTGAATAATTCTACAACGGGAATTTTTTTTCCACCTTCTCATGTAACTATTTTTCTTAATCCAGAACTTTTTCACTTGCGGTAAAAAATAGAAAAACCCGGCACTACCGGGTTTCTTATTTTCTAATGCAGTTAGCTATTCATTCGCCGTCTTAGGGATTTTGAGACTTATCCCTCACGTCAGATTTCTTTACCTTCACCTTTCTGCCTTCGTCATCAATATAGAAATATTTGCCACGTTCCTTAAATAGCTGTTCGCCATTAGGGCCAACTTTATCAATGGTGGATCCCTCAAAATTTTCTTGCATAGCTTCCGCATCTTTTTGAAGTTCTTCCTCGGTGGATTGCTCTTGATCACCTGTCCGTTCTGCGTCTTCCGTCTTCATATCATCGCTTTGTGTATTTTCGTCACGTTGCTCTACTTGAGGTTGAGCGTTATGATCTGTGGAAGATGTGTCCTGCTGCTGTACCTGAGCCAGTGCGCTTATACTCATCATAGCAACACTGTATACAATTAAAAGTAACTTTTTCATGATTAAATATTTTTAGAGTTATACCTTTCCCACAAGTCATATCAAAACATCATACCAATCCGCAGAATGCCCCGTGAATCATCCAAGCGGGATGCTAACGTTAACTATATGTTGATGAATATCTCTACAGCGCGACTATTTTGCACAGTTGGGCCGCACACCACAACGCAATCAGACCTCGCCAGGAGCAAATTCTCTTAACTGGAACGGTCCATCATTCTCCGATGAGCTCCTGCATTGCTATTCTGGCTGAAAGGTAATCGTATACTGCTTCGAGATAATTTGCCTGCGCTGTGGATAGCTCTAATTCGGAGTCCGTTAATTCAAGCCGCGATGCCACACCCTTTTTGTACCTGTATTGTGTGATGTTGTAGCTCAATTGTGCTGTCTCTTGTACATCCACGGCAGTTTGCAGGCGGGCCAATGACTCATGACTGTCGGACACGACCTGATGTACTGAAGCGCGAAGCTGTTCATATGCATAGTTCGTCCGAAGAGCTGTTTGTTCTTTTGAAATACGTGCCTGCCTTACCTTTGCCTGGTTGCTTAATCCTGTAAACAGCGGAACGGACAGTTGTAACCCGATGAAAGAAGCTGAGGGATAGTATGCATTGCCGTATTCAAAATCATTCGTTTGCGTTTGCAATTGATACTGCGCAACCGCCGAGATTACGGGTAGTCTAGCCGCTGATGCGATGTGCGCTCGCTGTTCATCCAACTGTTCCTGAAGCGCAATTGCTTGGTATTTTGGGTTATTAGTTTTCGCAAGGTGGTAAACCTCCGCTTCAGCGGGTATCGAGCCCGCATCAGGAAGGAATAGTGAATCCGTCAGTTGCACATCCTTTAGCGAATCGATCCCGATCAGCGCTTTTAAACGAAGCTTGGTCGTCTCCACTGCAGCCGTCAACTTCAAAAGGTCAGGCTCCAGATTTTTGACGGCGGTATAGGCCCGAAGTGTATCAACACGCAGGCCTTTTCCTTGTAGAAATAGCGACTTCGCATCTTGCAGCGCCCGTTGATTTCTGTTTATGCTTTCATGTTGCAATCTGATTCTTTCCTGCAATACCAATATCTGCAGATAGGCTTGTTTAACAGCTGCCTGCGTCCCAATCCTGGTCGAATTCAGTTCGAGGCGACTCTCTTCTTCCTCCAATCTGGATTGTTGGAATGCAGGAAATGCTTGCGGGTTGAAGATGGGTTGTACGGCAGACACATACGTTGAAAATTGATCCTCACCTCCGAACCGTCCATAGGGAATTTTGTCTTGGGAAGCCGACTCCCCAAATCCAAAGAACGGTGTCAGGCTAAAATAATGATTCGCTTGCGCAGCAAGATTGACAGATGGAAGAAAGAGACTTCGTGAGATCACTTTTTGCTGCCTTGCTTTTTCAACCTCGAGCTGGCTGGCAACTACCTCAGGATTTTTAGTTACGGCCAGGTCGACGGCCTCCTGTAGCGACAATTTCTGCTGCGCATTTGCCATGTGAGCTAGTGAAATGCTCAGCGCAATAACTAGGGTTAAATTTCTAATAATTGATTTCATACGGAATAAAAGTGTTGAAGTGTTATCCGAAGACTTCTTCGGAAAAGTTCTAAGTGTCGGGTCAAACTATGAGGCTACTACGACTCCTTCTGTCGATTCTACAAGTCGATTATTATTGTCTTTATTAGGTATAAACGCACGTGAGAAGTAAGAATAGACAGATGGAATTACATAGAGGGTCAGTATCCCGGCGAAGATCAATCCGCCGACTACTGCAATTCCCAACGATGTTCGACTGCCTGAGGAGGTTCCCAACGATAGAGCTATAGGTAGAGTTCCAAATATCATCGCCAAGGTGGTCATCAGTATCGGGCGGAATCGGGATGAAGCAGCAGCAAGTACGGCTTCACTTACAGATAATCCCTCTTCCTTTCGCTGGTTTGCAAATTCAACAATAAGGATACCATTTTTCGTGATCAATCCGATCAGCATAATGATCCCTATTTCGCTGAACACGTTTATGGAGTGACCGGTAAGCCAGAGGCTGAGCAATGCACCAGTCAACGCCATGGGTACCGTAAGCAAGATGATAAATGGATCGATAAGACTTTCAAATTGTGCTGCAAGCACCAGGTAAATCAATACGATCGCAAAAATGAAGGCAAAGATTAAGCTTGAACTACTCTCAGCGTAATCACGGCTTTGGCCAGCCAGGGTTGTGCTGAATCCCGGTGGCAACACACTTTTAGCGATTCCATCCATTTCTGCAATTGCCTCTCCCAGGCTCACCCCAGCAGCGGGGGTTGCAGAGATCGTTGCACTGTAAGATTGATTATACCGGTAGATAGCGGGGGGGCTAACACTCTCAGTCATTTTCACAAGATTGTCCAGCGAGACCATTTGCCCGTTGTCAGCCTTCAGGAACAAAGATCGCAGGTCTGCCGGAGCTGAGCGTTCCTTTCTGTCCAGTTGTCCGATAACTTCGTATTGCCGATCGTTGTAGATAAAATATCCATAGCGCCTACCGCTTAGTGCAAGTTGCAACGTCCTGCCTATCTCCTGAGTAGATATCCCAGACTGTGCAGCCTTCTGTCTGTCGATGGTAATACCAATTTCAGGTCTGTTGATTTTAAAATCCGGATCTTGAAAACTTAATTTCGAACTTT
>JAICGJ010000031.1 GCA_025923195.1 Chryseolinea sp. | reverse complement strand
AAAGCTGAAAGAATGGTCATCAATTGATGGTGTCGGAATCATCCTCGCCCCGGGGGCCACGTTTACACCTCAAAAAGAACCCGTTGTTACGGAACCTTTCGTTCTGACAGAGGATTTTACTTAGGGCGGGCGTTAATTGTCGAGTTTTTTGCAGGCGGAAAAATCTGGTTTTTTTCTGCTGATTGTAGCATGCCCTCGATATATTTGTAGCCGTCAAAAATCGTCCAAAATGGTAATTATATCCTCTATTGCAGCATTTACCGTAATCATCCTGTTGTTGGTCTTTATGCTGCTTTTTGCACAGAAGAAGCTCGTTCAGTCGGGTCCGGTAAAAATTGTGATCAACGGGGAGAAGACCCTGACAGTATCTGCGGGAAGTTCACTCCTTTCGACTTTGGCAAATGAAAAGATATTTCTGCCCTCCGCTTGCGGGGGTGGGGGTACTTGCGCCATGTGCAAATGTGTGGTAGAGTCCGGAGGCGGTGATGTGTTACCTACTGAATTGGGCCACCTTTCCCGGCAGGAAAAAAATGAACGTGTCAGACTTGGGTGCCAGGTGAAAGTTAAGCAAGACTTGAGCATTCGCATTCCCGACGAGATCTTCGGCATCAAAAAATGGGAATGTGAAGTGGTTTCCAATTACAACGTGTCAACGTTTATCAAGGAGTTCGTTGTCAAATTGCCACCTGGTGAGATGCTGAAATTTGAAGCCGGTGGCTATATCCAGATCGATGTGCCAGTCACGACAGTCGATTACAAAACAATTGAGATTGCGCCCCACCCGGAATTAGGTCATAAACCTGATGTCTTCAAATCCGATTGGGATAAGTTTAAACTATGGGATCTGAAAATGAAGAATGACGAGCCCATATTCCGAGCGTATTCAATGGCAAACCATCCGGCAGAGGGGAATATTGTAATGCTTAATATCCGGATCGCAACGCCTCCCTGGGACCGGGCCAATAACAAATGGATGGATGTTAATCCTGGGATATGTTCATCATACATTTTTGCCCGAAAACCAGGTGACAAGGTGACTATTTCCGGTCCTTATGGTGAGTTCCACATCAACAAGACGCAACGCGAAATGATCTATATTGGTGGTGGTGCGGGTATGGCTCCGCTCCGGGCCCAAATATTTCACTTGTTTCACACGGAGAGGACTAAGAGGAAGGTGTCCTATTGGTATGGTGGCCGTTCAAAGAAGGAGCTGTTTTACGTGGATCATTTCCGCAAGATCGAAAAGGAATTTCCGAATTTTCAATTCAACATAGGCCTGTCAGAGCCCCTTCCTGAAGATAACTGGAAAGTGAAGAAGAGCCTCGGCGACAACACCGCAGATGGTTATGTTGGATTCATACACCAGTGTCTGTATGATAACTATTTGAAAAGCCACCAGGCACCGGAGGATGTAGAATATTACCTGTGCGGGCCACCTTTGATGAATGCCGCGGTTTTGAAAATGTTGGATGAAATGGGCATACCCAAGGAGAACATTAGATTTGACGATTTTGGCGGTTAGTTTGGTCCGCAAGAGCAGCCGGAAATTCTTGCTTAGCTTAAAAATTTTTGCTACCTATAGGGCAACTTTCGACCTAAAACCTGAAAAAATCTATTGCCATATTCTTCCTGGTAATCTTCGTATTTAATATCGGAGGGTATCATGCTGTCTTCTGGGCACTTAAAACGCAGGCAAAAAACGATTTACTACATAGACTCGACGCAGACATCTACCCTGCGCAAGACGTTGTCATCTTAACTGTTCCCATTTCATTGCCCTACCCTATACACGATGCCGCTTATCAGCGGGCAAATGGCGAGATCGAGCATAAAGGAGAGTTTTACCAGCTTGTGAAGCAGAAAGTCGAAAATGACACGCTCTTTATGGTTTGTATCAAGGACCACAACCAGAAGCATATCACGAAAACCATGAATGAGTACACGCAACTTGCCAATAACCTTCCCGCGAGCACTAAGAATACAATGGATTTGCTTGGCAAGATGTTTAAGGACTTTACTTCACCAAGTTTCGTCGCGCCGGAAGTGGGACTTATCTTAAAGTATGACATAGTCTTCGGTGTTGAAAATGTCGCCGTATTGTATGGTGGCCTGCCTGTAGATTCTCCTCCACCCGAATTGAGTTAAGAGTAAACGGAACGATCAACTGAAGATCTTTCGACAGGTTGTGTTTATCATTTATGATTAACGCAACTATCCATGGATAATTTAAGCTATCCATTATTAACTCAATACAACTAATTTCTATGAAGCCACATTTATACTATTCTGCAATTTTAATATTATTTCTATTAATTGGATCCCTTGATTCCAATGCGCAGGGCTGCGTAGCGGTGCGAAATATGTCGTCCTGGTCATTAGGGGCCGATAGTGTGCAGCGCAGCGGATGGCAATTCTCGTTGAATTATAGATACTTCCGCTCCTACAAACATTTTAGGGGAAGTGAAGAGGAAAAACATCGCGTGGAACAAGGTACGGAGGTGATCAACAACGATAACTCAATTCTTCTTGGAATTTCCTACAGTCTGAATAACCGGTGGTCGCTTTCAACGGTGATCCCTTATCTGAATATTGACCGCTCTTCTCTATATGAACATTATGGTAACCCAACCCCATCAAATCCGACTCTTAATCCGCGTTTTCATACACAGGCGCGAGGCCTAGGAGATGTCAGGATCAGCGCCTATTACGCTGCTGTGGAAAGACAACGAGTTGGTTTAACGCTAGGGCTAGGTGTCAAGTTGCCGACGGGTAATTATGAAACAAAGGATCATTTCCATAAGTTGGATTCAGAAGGCCAGGATTCACTAGTCTACAAAGTTGTGGATCAGTCTATCCAACTTGGCGACGGGGGCTTTGGTGTAATCGTCGAATTTGATTTCTTATATAATTTCGATCATCGATTTGGAGCTTACGCTTCCGGTCTCTACTTGTTCAACCCGAGGAACACGAATGGTATTTTAAGGAGCGATAACCTCACCAGCAATATTCCGCGATCAAATGAATTTTCCGTAGTGGATCAGTTTGCGTTCAGAGCAGGTGCTCGTTACAGTGTTAGACGATTCCAAGTAGCGTTAGGAATCAGGTATGAAGGAATTCCTTCCGAGGATGCGATTGGCAAGAGCGAAGGATTCCGGAGACCCGGCTATATTGTTTCCCTTGAGCCGTCAGCGCTGTACACCACAGGCAAGCACACTATTGCTGTTAATGTTCCTATCGCGATGTATAGAAACAGGACTCAAAACACTATCGACAAAGAAAGATCGGAAATGACGGGAACATATGTGATCGGGGACGCTGCGTTCGCTGACTGGTTGTTATCGGTCACTTATACTTACCGGCTAGTGCGTTAAGAAAGAAAGTATTCAAGATTACTACTTGGAGCCACCTTGTTTACGAGGTGGCTCTTTCTATTACGTCAATGCCGGGATCTGCAATTTTACCCGTGTGCCTTTTCCAACTTCAGATTCAATGTCGATATTACCGTTCAACTTTTCTATCGCTTCTTTTACGATGTAAAGGCCAAGACCAGATCCCGCACCGTCGTCCGTTGCCCGGTAAAACATTTTATATATATTGGGTAAATGATCTTTTTCAATACCCTTACCGTTGTCCTCAATGGCAAGCGTGGCAGCGTCGTTTGTAATATCCACGTTTACTCTGATAACCGGATCGCGTCCGTTGCGATAACGTATGGCATTTGAGATGAGATTATTGAGAATCACTTTCAAACGCCAGCGATCAGAGAAAAACGGTTGTTCCTGGTTTATGTTGATCACCTTCTCAACAGATTGCACGGCGTTTGTGGCATATCTCAATTGATTAAAGGTCTCATCTATTAAGGGTTGAAACAATATCTCTTCACGTTTTACCTCCAGGCGTGAATTCCTCGACTGATCCAAAATTTCTTTAATGAAAAGATCTTGCTGCATTGTACTTTTGTGTATCATGTCCAGGTACATGTCCTTCATATGAATGTCGATGTCCTTCTTGGCCAGATTTATTAGACCCAATACTGATGCAATTGGAGCGCGCAGATCATGAGAAACGCTGTAAACGAAATTATCGAGTTCTGAATTTCTTTTGCTCAGTTCCTGATTTGTCCGTTGAATTTTTTCTTCAATTTTCTTTCGACTACTAATTTCTTCCTTCAATGCGCTGGTTCGTTCAAGGACCATCGTTTCGAGGTTTTCGTTAAACACCTGAAGTTTGGTTTGAACTTCCAACCTTTCTTTTACGGTCGCGGAAAGTATTATTGTCGAAATACTCATTACTCCCATGAAGATTTGAAGCAACAGCATGGAACTACTGGGATCAGCCAGGTTGAAGGGCCCCTCGCCCTTAATTGTGAAGTAAATTGAGATCAAAGATGTTAATAATATTCCGGTAATCGCCACGATGAGGTCGAACCGGAAAGCAAGCCATAGAAGAAAGGGGAGAACCAGGAAAGGCAGGGCTCGTTCCAGTGTTGGTACCAGATACTCCACCTGAAGCAACAGATATATCCCGATGAGAGTAAGAAAGAAGATTCCTACTTCTGTCATTTTTTTGGCAGGAATTCGAAAGGTGATTTTTTCCGCGAAGGAAAGTATAAACGGGGTGAACAAAAGAATTCCCACAACGTTGCCCACCCACCACGAGAAGCCTGCACGCATGATGCTGGTCTCATCAATCATTTGATTGAAATAAAGTCCCCAGGTTCCCAAACCGGCGCCGAAAAGACACATGAGCAATGAAACAAAGAGAAAGCGATAGGCATTTTTGGTGCTCTTGAATGGAAAGTCCGATTTGATCCAATTCTTAACTAGATAGTTTCCGACAACAGCTTCAAATGTGTTGCACAGCGCAATAAGACTGCTGATCAAGATAATTGTCTGAGGCTCGATGTCGGCGTTGTTCCAATATGCCATAATATTTGCCAGGAGAGATCCTATGGTGATGCCCGGCCAGGTTTGCCTTCCTAGCAAGATGATTAATGCAAAGGCGATTCCGGATGGCGGCCATGCAGGAAGTGCAGTGGAATTTTCGAAAGCAAAAAGGTATCCTAGTCTTGCTGCAAAATAATACAACAAGGCGACTAAAATGATACGGACATCCAGGCTGTATTTAAGTGAGAGTTTTAGATCCAAAATTAATCCACTCATTATCAAATAAATATACAATAAGCCCTGGCCGGTATCCAGCCATAAACCATGACACCTCGCTATTGCTCCGATGTTTTGCTTTTTTCCTGGGTCGAATGGCAGCATTGGCTTAAAAGCCGTGCTTCACTTTCTTGGGCTTTCATCTTTGTGTTATCTTGACCCCGATTTTGAAAAATATGGATCTTACTATTCTCTTTTCACCGATTGAGGAGTCTCTTTATTCAGATATTACCTCTCCTTCAAGTTTTTTTAAAAGCATTCATGCGTTCACAGAAAAGATGCCCGATTATCGCGGCGCTCACATAGCAATTTTCGGTATCAAGGAAGGGCGGGGCTCTCACAACAACGAAGGTACCCGTTCGGCCCCTGACGAAGTTCGTCGCAAACTCTATCCGCTTAAGAAAGGTCTTGGTACTTATCGCATAGTAGACTTAGGTAATCTTAACATTGGTCATGATGTAAGCGAATCTTATGTAAGGGTTAGCGAAGTCTGCCGGATGTTACTCGAACATAACGTGTTGCCCATGATCATTGGCGGGTCTCATGACCTCGACTATGGTCAATATTGCGCGTATGAGAGTCTGGAGAAATTGGTTAGCCTTTTGAATATTGATGCGACCCTCGATCTTGATGATAAGAAAGGATCCGCAGAGTGCAGGCATCACATCCATAAGATCTTGCTTCACGAACCGAACTATCTGTTTAGCTATACGCACTTGGCGTATCAAACGTACTTGATCGATCCGCACGCCGTTTCTATACTTGAAAAACTCTATTTTGAGGCATTTCGTGTTGGCCAGGTTCGCACAAATCTTCAGGAGATTGAGCCAACGGTGCGAAACGCTGATATGGTTGCTTTTGATATAACCGCCATCAGATCATCTGATGCACCAGGTAACGCCAATGCCCAACCTTTTGGTCTCACTGGCGAAGAGGCGTGTCAAATTTGCTGGTATGCGGGCCTCAATGAAAAACTGAGTTCTATTGGGTTTTACGAGTACAATCCCGACTATGATGATGTTCACAAAAAGACGGCTTCGGTCTTAGCAACGATGATCTGGTACTTTATAGAAGGATATTATAACCGGAAAAATGAACAGAATTTCAGGAGCAATGATTTTATGAAGTATTCAGTCTCAATGCCAGTTGAACCTGAAGTAATCTCTTTTTACAAAAGTAAATTCAGTGAAAAGTGGTGGATGGAAATCCCTTATGCCGGAGGAAGGGAGAAGTATTCCAGAAATAGCATCGTACCCTGCAGTTACAGCGACTATCAGACAGCAGTGAAGGGAGAGGTGCCGGATCGCTACATCAGTACGCTCGCGAAGCTGTTATAGCACCAACTACGAGCAGACTACACGACATTATTCAATTGTTCCTTTATTTTCTCCAGTTCTTCTTTCATCACGACCACATGTTTCTGGATCTCAGCATCGCTGGCCTTGGATCCGATGGTATTTATTTCTCTCCCGATTTCTTGCGAGATAAAACCCAGTTTCTTGCCATTCCCCTGAGATTCGTTCAAGACGCTCACAAAGTAATCGAGGTGTGATTTCAATCGGACCTTTTCCTCATTGATATCAAGTTTTTCAATGTAGAAAATAATTTCCTGTTCCAGCCTGTTGGTGTCAAAGCCTTCTTCGCCAAAAAACGTAGCAACATTCCCCTTCAGTTTTTCGCGCATCCGGTCGATACGTTTAGGATCTAACATTGTGATTTCCGTGAGTTCCTTATAAATTATCTCACAACATGTCTTAAGCATTTTTTCCAGTACTTGCCCCTCAGAACGGCGGAATTCATCACACTTGGCCAGTGCTTGATTAATGGACGACTTAACCCGGGTCCACTCTTCATCGCTATTGTTTTCTTTCAGTTTGAGTTGTATCACATCTGGAGACGCCAGCGCCAATTCGAAGAGCTGATCATAAGGAGCAATTACTCTATCTGCTAATTTTCTTAACTCACTGTAATAGGCAATAAATAATTTTTCGTTGTAGGATTGTTTAATTTCTGCATCGCCATAGCGCTGGTATTCGATGCTAAGAGAGACTTTCCCACGCTCCAGTTTTTCACTCAGAAGATTCCTAACTTCAATTTCTTTGTCTGCGAAGGCCTTTGGCAAGCGTATATTCAGGTCCAGAAACTTTGAATTGAGGGTTCTGACTTCGGTGGTGATTTGAACCTGGCCATCATCTATTGTACATTGGCCAAAGCCTGTCATTGATTTGAGCATGGATAAAAATTGTGTTAAGCGAATTTTCCTGCAAAAATACAAAAACATATTTTGCAGGAACGTTGCAATGGTCTAAGGTGAGCAGCTTCAGAAATCAAAGCCCAGCGTTACGTGCAGCCTGGGGTCAGACACTTCATAATTTTCCACTGGCCATGCTAGGTCGAACTTCATATAATAGCCTAACATAACAGTGCGCATACCTACACCGTAGCTATACAGCCAGGGATTCAGATAGTTCTTCAGTTTAATATTAAAGTGTTTATCGGGACCAGTATTAATCTCCTCATAGCTGACACTATTTTCTGAATTGAATGGTGGCTTGCCCGACCAAGCCGTGCCAATGTCATAGAATGCAATGAATTGCATGTTTCTGAGGAAGTTGGAGGATATCGGGCCACTGGATAGTGCCCTGATCAGCGGCACCCTGAATTCTGCGTTTGCAAGGATTACGTTGTTGCCGAATAAGTTAGCATAATCGAAACCGCGGAGGGTAGTGGCATATTCCACAAACAAAATATCCTGCGTTTCATAGGGATAACCGAGCGGATTAAATTCTCCTTCGCTGGTTCGGCCGGTGGTCTTTGTTTCATTAAAAAACCAATTATCCATACCGCCAAGCAAGTATTTCTTAGGCGAATTACCGAAGAATGTGCCTGCAAATCCGCGCACAGCAAAGACGATTTCCTTATAAATTTTCTGATAGTGCCGGACGTCTACGGAAGCTTGACTAAAACTCAACTCTTTATTCTCAAGTCCCTGATAGTGCTGAAATGAGATTTTTCCACGCGTACCCTCAATCAGGTTCAAGCCCGTCGAAACGGAATTGTCGTAGACTATCTCTGACTTCACACCAGCATAATAGTTGTTCACCGGCGGAACTGTGGGAGGTGTAGTGGGATAATCTTCCTTAGTCAAATCAACTGATCGAGCCAGCGCTGCAAAAGGTTTAACCGTGAAGCGGATTCTGTCAGAAACGGGCAATGACGCGCCTATTTCAAGTCGATTTAGGGAATAATGGTAGAGGTTTCGCTGCGGCTCATTTACATCTTGAGGCGCCGGCCAGCGGATGCCTTTCCTGTCAAATCTGGCACTGAAATCAATAAGCGATTTTAGATACTGGAATTCGCCGTAGAAGTCGCCGTTCCTTAGATCCACGCTAGTCATCAGGCCTCCAAAGAATCTGTAGTTCTCCAGCATGTCATTCATCTGGGTTTCAATCGAAATGCCAAGTCCACGGATCGGATCAACCACCAGTGAGGTAACAAGATTATTAGAGCTAAATTTGGATTCGTACGGAAATGGACCTGTTATCCGGCTTTTTTCCTGTGCCTTTCTGTATCGCGTCAGGAATGATTCGGTAGGTTGATTTTGTTTGACAACTTCATCTTCAAACACATAGTTTTCCGTATTTACGACATTCTGCTTAGCTGGTGTCGAAGCTATTGAGTCCGAAGAGGACACAGTTTTTCTCTGGGTTGAATCAGGAACCTGGAGTGCCGTCGAATCCGCAGGGGCCTTGACCGAGTCGCTTTGAGGCTGCGTTGCCTTGAGGGAATCGGCAGGTGTTGGCTGTGAAACAGAATCCTCAGCCACCGTATCGGTTTGAGGCTGGGCCTCCTTTAGCCTTGCATTAAGCAAATCTTTTATGCTCATGTTCTGATCCTCCTGTACCTTCCTCCGTTCCCGGATCACACGCGCCTGTTGTAAATCCTTTCGCCTGGTAGCGGGAGTAAATATTTGGCGGTCGACCTTAAAACCCCTTTCCACAAAAATATTCTCTTTCATGTTTTTGGTCATTACCATTGACATTGTATTGGTAGAGAAATTAATGTCAAAAGTTTTAATACTGGACGAGTAATTTGTCACTTGGGTATAAATCCCCGTCGTCCTGTTGAATTTGAACAGATTCACGATTCCGCGCTGATCACTTAGGTAATAGAAGTTATTCTCGTCATATGCGGCAGGAAAGTGATCCTTGCTGATCGTGTTCGTAACGCGGGTAAGCAAGAATTTCGTGCTGTCGAGGTCATAGATGAAGAGATTGTAATTATTGCTAAGTTCTTCAAACCGCGGTTTGCTATTGGCGCGCAGCGTATCCGACGTTCGGTTCGAACTAAATACGATCTGGTTGGTATTTGGGATGAAGGTGGGATCGAGGTCATCGTAAATATCATTGGTAAGGCGTCTGACCCGATCGCGTTTCGCGCTCAATAAGAAAAGATCGCTTCTCCCTTCAAAATCTGCACTTAGAATAACCAGTCTGCCATTTCCTGAGAAATCAAAACTGCGAATATTGCTGAACCTTTCTAGCTCGCGCGGAATCTTTGTTTTGGTGTTAAAGTCATATAACCAGAAAACATATTCTCCGTTTTTTCCACCTATGACGCCCAATGTATTTGCGTCGGCCCATGCGATGAGCGGGAGACGATAGTCAACACGTTGCTTAATGACCTTGCTGCCGCCTGACAACACTCGCTTTTCTTTTCCGGTCTCAATGGAGCGTACCTTAATAATATACCGTCCGCGGTCATTTTCAGCATATGCGATATTACGTCCATCAGGACTCAATTTCACAGTCGTGAATTCCGTCGTCCTGTTATGCTGGCGCGTAAATGAAGTACTATCCGCTGCGTTTATGTAGGATTTCCCTACCTGAGTGCTCATATCGGTGTAAAACTTCTGCCATTCCATCAGCAGCTGGCGAAAGTTTATTCCTAGTGTGATCAGGATACTTTTTTCCTCGTTTCGGGTAACACGTGTATAGTTCAGGATGTTTGCTACGCTGCTTTTACCATACTTTTCAGCGATAAAATTCCACATGGACTGGCCTATCAATTCTGCATCTTTTCCGGCAAGCTTAGTAGCGCGACGTGCTTTGCGTGTAGCCATCAGTTGACGGATGTAATCGTCCATATCAATGCTCCATCCCTTGGCAACATAGCGCGATGCCCCGTCCACAAACCAATCAGGCAGATTCATGAGGATGGAACTCTGAAACATGTCCTTCAGATTTCCGCCGAACATCATTTCATTGATCATCAGGTCGGAAATCTGATAGAGCAGTTCATCCTTAAATTCCTGTGCGGTTCCTAAGTGGGCAACCTCAACATACGGTTTGATGAACTCAGTCTCTCCACCAACATTAAATACATTATGGTTGAGACCTACATTGCTCTGACGGAGGTCACTGAGAGAATTATAGATAAATACCTTTGTCTTGAAATAAGGTGGGTATCCTATCAAGTCGGTAATCCGGTCAAATTCTCCCTCCAAAAATTCAAGGGCTTCCTGAGCCATACCCTTTCTGGCATCGTAATAATAAACATCAAAATTTTCACCACTGAGGTAAACCCAATCAAACTGCCGGTATTGGATCCGGTTTTTACCAAATACCTCTCTGGATTGCTGGCCAAATACTGTGGAGTAGCTAAGAATTGAGACAATAAGTGGTAGTAATATTCCGCTGCGCAAATTCATATTCGTGTTGAGGGAGACCAATATAATAATTTATAACGTTCTATATCCACGTCTTTGTTTAATGGTCGATGATTTTCAATGGATTGGACTAAAATATCTGAAAAATAAGGTGCCAGACTTACTCCTTTTGGCCCCATACCATTAAAAATATGTAACCTCTTTTGTTCTGGGTGGGTTCCCAAAGCGGGCCGCCGGTCGTGCATAGTGGGCCGAAAGCCCCATTCCTGGCTCTGGATGGTATATGAGAAAGCAACCAATTCGTTCAGCTTGGTTATTAGCTCGATTCGCGCCTTTTCTGTTATTCCCCTAGTTTGATCGGTAAGCGAGTACGTAGCACCAACACGCCACGACCCGGCTTGGTTTACCGGCACCACATAAACGCCCCGGTTCACTATTATATTTTCACAAAGGTCACATTGAATGCAAATAATTTCTCCCTTCAAAGGCAATACAGGTACCCATTTAAACCAGCGAGTTGATTCCAAACCCTGGCAGAAAATAATATGTTGGGCGCTATACCCCTTATAGTGCACACCAGTCTCCTCCACGTCGAGCAATTCGTCGTCGAAGACTTCCTCGAACAGTGTTCCCCGAGCGCGGATAAGCGTTCGAACAGCTTCCAAATACCCTAGGGTATCAAGATAACCAGTTTGTCTTAAAACCAGTCCGCCAAAATTGTCTTTCAAGGCGTCGTGCCAGGGTCGTGTAAAGATTTTATCGATATAATCCTTGTAAATGGGGTCTACACTTCTGCTCATCCATTCATTTTGTTCCTCAATCGAACAGAAAGGTCTGTAAAGCGGGATGCTATAAAAAAATCTTTTGTGGGTTTGTAATTCTGCCGACTTGTAGAATGAATGGAGATAGGGGAACAATTGATCGGCCATCCAGGTCTTAACCGAGTTCCGTCCCGTGATAGGATTGAACATTCCGATTGCCACACGTGAAGGAGCATGGGTAGAAGCTGCATCAATGACCATGATTTTTTTGTGCCGTTTTAACAACTGCAAAGCCACAGCAGACCCTGCGAGGCCCTGGCCAACGATGATGAAATCAATATGCTTAGATATATGCATAGCTCAGCGCCGCAACCTACTGAAATAGTTTCGGGTTTTTGAGATTTGAATTGTAATTTGGCACCGCTTACATAACCAGCAAAGGGGGAATTTTGATAAGTGTTCAATCATTTGTGTTTAATCCATTTCAGGAGAATACCTATGTAGTGTATGATGAGACGAATGAAGGTATAATCGTTGATCCCGGATGCTATGATGCGCACGAAAAGGGGGAACTTGCAGATTTTGTTAACGATAATGGCCTGCATGTCAAAATGCTACTCAATACGCATTGCCACATTGATCATATTCTAGGGAATGCGTTTGTAAAAGACAAGTTTAACGTGAAACTCTACGTTCATGCCACTGAAGAATTTGTTTTGAATGCTCAGAAAATACTTGCTCCCCATTACGGAATGCACTTATATCAGGAATCCAAGCCCGATGCCTATTTGAAAGAGGGCGATGTAGTGGAATTCGGAAACCAGAAGTTTGCTGTTCTCTTCGTGCCAGGGCACTCCCCAGGTCATTTGGCCTTCTATAATGAGAAGGAGCATTTGGTATTGGCGGGTGACGTATTGTTTCAAAACAGTATTGGTCGTACGGATTTGCCGGGAGGAAATTTCAACACCTTGATCAATAGTATACATCAAAAGCTCTTTGTTCTACCTGATGATGTGATCGTATACCCTGGTCATGGGAGCGAAACCTCTATCGGTATCGAAAAAAGAACGAATCCTTTTTGCGCACTTACGGCACGTTGATTCATGCAAAAACACCTTCCGAACTTTTTGACCTGTTGCAACCTGGTATGCGGTTGTTTGGGCATAATCGCCTTACTGGAAGACACAGGTACCCCGATCGCGTATTATGTCTGGGCCGCTTGTCTCTTTGATTTTCTGGATGGATTTGCGGCCCGCTTGCTCAGGGTTTCATCTCCTATTGGAAAGGAGTTGGATTCACTTGCCGATGTCGTTAGTTTTGGAGCGCTCCCGTCGTTGTTCATGTACGTGATCATCTCGTTGGAATCACCTTTTTCCTATTTACCGTATCTGGCCTTGTTGATTGTGGTCGGCTCTGCTCTCAGGTTGGCAATATTCAATCTGGATGAATCGCAGTCGGATTCGTTTAGGGGACTGCCTACGCCGGCGAATGCTATTTTCATCACCGGACTCCCATTCCTGAAATCACCTATCTTTGACATTGTGTATAGTCCCGTGATATTAGCTTTAATATGCGTGGTATTTTCAATTTTGCTAGTATCTAGAATCGAGCTATTTGCCCTGAAATTCAAAACTTTCTCGTGGGCTGACAACAAGATCAGGTTTACTTTCCTGGTGCTGTCGGTGTTATTATTGGCGTTTTTACAATTGGCGGCGCTGCCCTTTATCATACTTTCATACATCGCGCTTTCGTTAGGAGTCCGGATGTATTCAAAATAAGGCGCTATTTTTCGGGTTGTGTATACTTTAAGCACTATACGGTTTCTTATATTGTTACTGGTCCTTGCGATCCGTGTGCCGGTGTATGGGCAATCAACCGTTCTCCAAACAGGAAATTGGTACAAGGTGGCAGTGGAAAAGCGAGGGGTTTACAAAATATCATTCGACGATTTCAAAAAAATGGGTTTTAGCTCCGGCATTGACCCACGCAAAATAAAAGTCTTTGGTAACGCGGGCGGGATGCTTCCCCAAGCCAGCAACATCAGCCGCCCCCTTGATCTTACAGAGAATGCTATTTATGTTGCCGGTGAAGCTGATGGCTCTTTTGATCGTGGTGACTACATACTTTTTTTTGCCGAAGGTCCTGACCACGTTGAATACCTAGCAGATCGACAGGTATTCGCCTATGAAAACAATCTTTATAGCGACAAGAATTTTTATTTCATAACAATATCAGATAGCGATGGCCTGAGAATACTCGACCACCCTCAACCCAATGGGAATTTCGTAGTGGTGAATCAATATGACGATTATGTCTACCACGAAGTGGACCAGCGTAATGTCTTAAGCTCAGGTCGCGAATGGGTTGGCGAACGATTTGATGTTAACGGTGACCGGAACTTTACTTTTGATGTAAGTGATATCGTCGGAAACTCGCCTATTAAAATAGTTTCCGATGTTATGGGTCAGTCCTATGGAGCGTCATCGTTTGACGTATCGTGGAACGATGCATTGATCATCAACCAGGTTATCCCACAAATTCCAAACACGCAGTACGGGGTGAAAGGAATACATAGGAGGGACACCGTTGTTGTTAATGCCAGCGATGTGGGAGCACCCTCAACTTCGTCCCAGACGATCACGTATCAATTTAACAGAGCATCGGCCGGGGCGTCTACGGGCTACCTGGATTTCTTTCTCCTCAACGTGAAGCGGAAGCTTGCATTATCGGGACATCAGACGATTTTCCGGTCGTTCGAAAGTACATCACAACCGTTCTCAACTTTTGCCGTAGCCGGTGCAACCGAGGGGTGCTCGATCTGGAATGTCAGCCAGCCTCATATGCCGCAACGATATGACTATTTGATTGAAGACAATGTCGCATTTTTTTCCGATGCAAGCGATGTCTTGCAGGAGTATATCATTTTCGATTCAGACGTTCCCGCCCCGGAGTTTGTGGGAACCGTCCACAATCAGGATCTGCGCGGCCTCGCTACCCCTAACTTAATCATTATCACTCATTCCGATTTTCTCACGGAAGCCATGCGACTTGCGGAACATCGGCAACATCACAATCAGTGGAATGCAATAGTCGTGTCGCCTGAGCAAATTTATAATGAGTTTTCGTCCGGCCGTCAGGATGTTGCGGCGATCCGCGATTTTATCAAACATTTGTACGACAAAAATCCCGAGACGCTGCAATCGGTTTTGCTTATGGGAAAGGGTTCGTATGATTATAAAGATCGTATCGAAAACAACACGAATTATGTACCCACATACGAATCCCGGAACTCTGTCTCGCCATTGGCGACCTATTCATCGGACGACTTTTTTGGATTTCTAGAAGACCACGAAGGCCATTGGGGGGAATCCCCCGTTCAACATCACACGCTTGACATTGGCATCGGCCGGCTACCTGTGAAGACAGCGGGCGAAGCAAAAAACATTGTCGATAAAATAATTTACTACGATACCCATAAGAGCGGATATGGTCGATGGCGAAAAGAAATTGCCTTTGTCGCCGATGATGGTAACAACACAGACAATTTTACAAGCAGCCACCAGTCGCAAGCTAATTCCATGGCTGAAGCGATCGAGTTGTCACATCCGGGATTTGATGCGAAGAAGATCTTCCTGGGCACATATGTCAAAACAGTGAAGCCCAACGGAGAGACTATACCTGAGGCGAGCAAGGACGTAGTAAGCCGCTTCGACCGCGGATCCCTTATCATCAATTTCACCGGGCACGGTAATGAGAAACAATGGACTGACGAAAAGATATTTTCGGACGTAGAAATTGAAGAACTTGATAACAAGTTATATCCCTTTTTGGTTACTGCGACTTGTGAGTTTGGACGCCATGATGATCCGACGGTCGTATCAAGCGCCGAACTTACACTTTTAAAAAACGAGGGAGGGTCGATCGGACTTGTCACCACGGCAAGGCCAGTCAACGCCGGAACCAATTTCGTCCTTAACCAGGAGTTCTATCAATCAATTTTCGAAAAAAAATCTTCGCGTTTCCCGACGCTGGGCGAAGTATTCAGAAATACGAAAAACAATAGCACCAGTGGCGTGGGGAATCGTAATTTTTCGTTGTTGGCTGACCCCTCCATGACCTTAGCCATTCCTTCAGATTCTGTCATTGTTACGGGTCTTCACACCTTAAGTGGCTCGGATACATTAAAGGCCTTGTCAACAGTGGTGATCAAGGGTGAAATTCACGACGAGTCAGGACGGGTCAACGATTTTAATGGTATCCTCGCCTTTACCTTATTTGACAAGGAGATGGATTTTGTAACGATTGGTAAAAATAATCCGGCGTTTCATTACGACGAATGGTCCAACGCTGTGTATCGCGGAAAAGCCACCGTCGAGAATGGTATGTTTGAATCTCAGTTTATTTTGACGAAGAATATTTCCAATGAGATAGCTCAGGGCAAGCTGAGCCTTTACGCACATGACGCTGAAAGCTATCGCGACGCTGGCGGCGCTTTACTATCATTTAAGATCGGCGGAACCGAAGCTGAGGTCGCACCCGACAATACGCCTCCAGCACTACAACTATTTATGGACGATACTACATTTGTTTCAGGCGGAATTGTCAGTACGAATTCGACACTTATTGTAAACCTCCATGACGAAAGTGGAATTAACATCTCTGGATACGAAACTGATAACGCTTTGGTCGCGTATCTGGATCAGGATGATCAGCCGTTTATTTTGAATGATTATTATGAAGCTTACACGGATGATTTTAGGACTGGATCTGTACATTTTCCTATAAAGGGACTTTCCCCTGGGAGGCATTCCATTACTGTAAAAGCTTGGGATACACACAATAACCAAAGTCAGGCCTCTATTGATTTCATTGTGACAGACAGCGAAGATCTGGTCATTGAGACGCTGGGGAATTTTCCGAACCCTTTTCAATCCGAAACATCGATTTTTTTTACCCACAATCGATCGGGCGATGACCTGCAGGCGCAACTGGTAATATTTAATTCTGCGGGTATGCAACTTAAGACTTACGAATACGAGATACCCGCAAGCTCTTACCGCGTAGATTTGGGAGAAATAAATGACCTGTATGATTTTGGAAAAAAACTCCCGGGGGGTTTATACTTAGCTCGTTTGGTCGTTCGTTCCTTAACGAATGGCTCTAAAAATGAGCGTGTTACAAAACTTATTGTTGTGAATTAATTATCTTTGAGCCTTTGAAAACCACATTGATGTACTACCGTCTTGTTCTGTTGCTAATAGTTGTGGGTTCAGCCACTGAAAACTTGTATTCTCAAAACGTCCTTGGTCAGGAAACGGCTATCACCACAGCAGTACCATTTCTCGCAATCTCCCCTGATGCCCGCCACGCGGCACTGGGAGATGCAGGTGTTGCGACCTCACCCGACGCGAATGCATCGTACTGGAACGCAGGTAAGCTGGCATTTATACAAACGAAGTACGGCGCAACAGCTTCATATACGCCATGGCTTGGAAAGATTGTCAACGATATGTCCATTTCTTACCTATCAGGATATTACAAGATAACTCGCGAGCAGGCTGTCGCCATTGCCTTGAAATATTTTGATATGGGAGATATTACTTTCCGCGACGGACCTCTTATTAGCGATATAAGCGGTGAATACAATCCCCGCGACTTTTCTTTTGATGGGACCTATTCAAGAATGCTTTCCGAGAATCTTGGGATTGGAATCTCTGCCCGCTATATTTATTCTAATCTCACAGGAACCAGCGCTACTATTGATGCTAAGCCAGGACAAAGCGTTGCTGCAGATATCGGTGTCTATTATACGAAGCCTCTACAATGGCGAAGAGCTTCTACCCTTTCATTAGGTGGAGCCATCACAAATATTGGCGCAAAGCTCACTTATACTGATAACAATAATGAAGATTTTCTTCCCACAAATTTGCGTATAGGCGGCGCGCTTACCACTGAATTGGATCCCCATAACTCTCTCACATTTGTACTTGACTTTAATAAGCTTCTGGTGCCAAGTCCACCTCTGCGGGATTCTGTTACAGGAGAAATAGTAAAGGGACGAGATCCAAATCGCTCTGTACTGAATGCGATGTTCACTTCCTTTGCGGATGCACCGAATGGCGCCAAGGAAGAGTTCCAGGAAATAATGACATCGGTGGGAATAGAATATTGGTATGACAAGACATTTGCGGCGCGACTGGGATACTTTAACGAAGCGAGTAACAAGGGCAATCGCAAGTACCTAACTATAGGTTTGGGCTTCAATAAGAATAGATTCGGAATCGATGTTGCCTATTTAGTACCTACTGCCAAGCGGGAACATCCACTAGCCGAAACGTTGCGATTTACGTTACTGTTTAACATAACGGAAAATAACTCAGCCGAAGAATCTGTTACTGATAATCCCTGATGCTCGACAGAACTATTGCCCCACCATTTAACCGGAGCACTTCCTTTGGACTAATTCAGCCACAAAAAGAGATTTTAAAAAACGGAGCAGAGGCCTATTTCATACTGGGCGGAATGCAGGATGTTAGCAAGGTAGAGATCGTTTTTCCGGCCGGTAGGTGGGTTGAAAAAGTCTGGGGCGCTTCGTATTTTACTTCAAATCTGCTTTCGAAGGGCACAAAAAATAAATCTAGCTTTGAAATTGCTCATTTGCTAGATCTGTATGGAGCGCATTTGGAGATTCAACCAGGACTGGATAATGTCTCTGTTTCCCTTTACATACTGAATAAAAATTTCGAACCTGCTGTCACACTTCTTTTTGAAATGCTGACGGAATCCATTTTTCCGCAGTCAGAACTGGATTTGTTGAAGTCGATCTATTTACAGAATCTCAAAATCAATCACGAAAAGACAAGCTTTCTGGCATCCAGGCTTCTACGGAAGAAACTGTTTACCGACACTCATCCCTATGGCAAGGAACTTGAAGAGGTCGATGTTGTTGGACTAAAGCAGGAATTTCTACAAAGCCACTATACGGATTTCTTTAAAAAGGCAACAATCTTTGTGTCTGGAAAGGTCTCCGATGGGAATCGCGCTTTAGTTGCGGGAATTTTTTCGGGCTTTCTTCGCAACCTCATCGAACCAAAAAATTTCATTAATCAAGATGCAAAGCATAGCCGTGAGGTTGTTACCAAGGACGGAAGCGTTCAGTCATCAATAAGGCTCGGAAGAAAATCAATTTCGAAGCTCCATCCTGATTATCCCGATGCCCTATTCTTCAATCACATTCTTGGCGGTTATTTTGGATCTCGACTTATGAAGAATATCCGCGAGGATAAAGGGCTGTCGTATGGTATTTCGTCGTCGTTGCATGCCCTCAAAAACGACAGCTACATGGTAATCGGTGCCGATGTAAATCGCGAAAACTTAGAATTAACTTTTATTGAAATTGCCAAGGAGCTAAGAAAGTTGCGAACTGAAAAGATCGATGATGAAGAACTGAATATTGCCCGCAATCATTTTATCGGCAGCTTGCAACTGGAAATTACGACGTCTTTTGCACATGCAGACAAGATAAAGAACATAGTACTCTTTAACCTATCGCTGCAGTATTACCAAAATATGATCGACAGGGTTGATGCTATTACTGCCCTGGATCTGTTGCGAATTGCCAACGAATATTTTGCTGAGGATACATTTTTTGAAATTGCAGTAGGGTAACCTCAGTTCACTAGTCCTACTTCAATTTGCGAATTGACTTTCGAACGTGGTGTTCCAGTATTATAGCCTAAAGTGATTGTGATAGATTAGCCTTGCACCAATAAGACATAATCTTCGTAAGCTGGAAGGAAAAGTCGCAAGATGCAGCAGTGTGCTAAACGGCGTATCACGAGCCTGTTCTTATCCGACCAAAGCTCGGTCCGACTCCTGGCTGATAATGTTAGGCTGCCTCTTGCCGTCGGGCCTATCCAAAAGCTGGAAAAAAGTTGTACGAATCCAAGAAGTCTCTAAAGAAGTAGTGGTTCAGATGCGACTGATCTCCGGCCGCTTGAATCAAGGTCCTAAAATCTACGACTAGAGTAGGACTAAGGTCTTCCAGTTGTCCTCCTGTAACGGATTGTCTATAACATTTAACCTTTTCTATCTGGTTCAAAGTATTAGCTTTGAAATGGTATACTCCATTGCGATAAATCCGATATTAAACTACCTGCATGCACTTGAACCGGAGAAACTTCATTCAATATTCGTCGGCTGCGTTTGGCGGAATTTTACTCTCGCCTTTGTTGTATTCTCAAGTCCATGGAAAACACTGGGTCCAATCTAAACTCTACTGGTATCAAATGCCTTTGCGTATTCTCCAGACAGTCCTAAGAGAACCGGATGCCGCTGACTATGACGCAAAATCTGTCGTGGCATATATGGAAAAAACGGGGTGCAATACATTGATTGTAAATGGAGGGGGGATTGTCGACTTTTTTCAAAACCCTCTGCCTGCGGCTAATATCAACTCATTCATGGGAAAGCGGGATATTCTAAGGGAAATTACAAGTGCATGTCATGCGGCGGGTTTCCGGGTGGTTGCGCGGGTTGACTTCCGAGGCGTCGAAGAAAAGGTTTACAAGCAGTTTCCTGATTGGTTTAGCGTTGATCATCAACAAAAGCCAAGGCAACTTACCTATACCCGCCCGCAGCTTTACTCGTCTTGTTATATAGGATATCATCGCAATGAGCATGCACAACAATTCATAAAATACCTTATTTCCACTTACAACATTGATGGAATCTGGCATAACAGTGTTGGTGTTCAGGGGATTTGTTATTGTAAACGGTGCGCAGAGTCCTTCCAAAACGCGACCGGTGAAAAAATTCCAATGCAGGACGCGTCAGCGGAAAAACTAGATCAATACATGGTTTGGAAATCGCAGATGGCCGACAAGCACATGGAGACCATGAAAAATACAGTTAAGTCATTCGGGGAGGAAAAGGTTTACACGGCTGAGGTCTTCAGCATGTTCGAAGCGGGTAGCCGCGTTAATAGTGGTATTGACCTATACATGGCGCGGGATCATTTCGACTTTCTTGTAAGCGTCGCCTTTCTTACGGAAAACTCGGAGGATATTACCTACGCCGATCTCAACTACGCCAACTCGATCATAAAATTCCTGAAGTCTATGGCGCCTGATAAGGAGGCTATCATTTTATATGGTGGTAACGGGACATCTCATCGATACGTGATGGATCCACCCATTGATCTGAAGGTATGGCTGTGGCAAGCGCTTGCGGCAGGCGGTCGTTTTTGGAATTGCAGTTTTACAGGTATTCACCCCGGCGCAACCTATGATCAACGGACTGCCCTTCATCAAACTGAGGCCTACCAGTTTGTCAAAGCGAATGAAAAGATTTTATCACAACACTTTTCTGTGGCCAATATTGGTGTGTATTACTCCAGGGCTACACGCCAGTCGTATAGAAATGATTCGCAGGAAGGAGATCACTTCGAGGCGTTTATTAAGGGAATTGAAACAGTCTTAATAGAAGACCATATTCCTCACGATTTCATCGCCGACGATCAGATAAGCAGGGAGCGACTTTCAAAATACAAAGTCGTAATTCTGCCCAACGTTAAATGCCTCTCCGATAGCGAGGTGTCGTTGCTGACTGAATATGTTGGAAATGGCGGAAACCTTGTAGCTACCTATGAAACGAGCTTATACAATGTAGACGGCACAAAACGTTTGGACTTTGCGCTCGCGGAAGTGTTCGGTTGTAACTTCACGGGCGAAAAAGTAAATACGCGCAAAGATTTTTATCAGGTTATTGCAGATCCATCGCATCCTTTGGTAAGACCTGAAAGCAGTCAGACTAAGCTACTGATAAATGCTGGGTATACTTTGATATGCAATGCAGCACCTAAAGCCAAAAAAATTTGTACCTATAATCCAGTTGTTCATAACCAGCCGCCGGAAAAGGCATGGACCAATGAGTGGGCCGTTGAAAATCCAACAGTGCTTGAAAATCAATTCAAGAAGGGAAAAGTTATTTACTTTGCCAATCAGCCTGACTTGATCACTTTTGAATTCGCACATCCAGATGTTAGGAATCTCCTGGCCCGCAGCATCAGGTACCTTGCCGGCGATTCCATACAGGTCGAAACGAATGCGCCGGAAAGTGTTCATATCGGCTTGACACGATCATTACAAAATTCCAACGAATATATTTTTTCGTTGGTGAATACAACGTCAGGACCCGTGCGGCCGCTGCGAAACCTCCTACCGGTCTATCAATTACAGGTGAGGTTAAATCTTGGCGGGGGGCTAATAAGCCACAAAATACTGCGATCCCAAGGAGATCAAACTATAAGTCTTGCGGGAAGAAAAGTTGAAATTAATGTCAGCAAGCTTGAAGATTTTTTTTGTGTTCATTTGGTTATAGGGGCATGACCCGCTAGTGATTTCAAAAAAACCGAAATTGTACTTTTATTAATTTTTTAGTTACTTATTATTCGCACTGAAATTTCCGGATTTAAGAATGAGGAATATCGTTTACTACGTTGCAGCGTCCATCGATGGATTCATCGCAAGACCCGGTGATGATGTTAGCGGATACGTTGGCGAAGGCAATGGCGTACGAAAGTATCTTGACGATCTTGGTGCCTTCGATACGGTTATCATGGGAAGAAGAACTTATGAATTTGGATACCGGTACGGTTTGAAGCCTGGCGAGCCTGCCTATAAGAACATGAAGCATTATATTTTTTCGAATACATTAAGATTCGAAAAGCAGGATGAACTTGTTAAGGTCTGCAAGTTCGACATTCAAATTGTTAAAGACTTAAAAGCGGAAACTGGTTCAGATATTTACTTGTGTGGCGGTGGAGTGTTCGCAGGCTGGCTGCTCGATCATCAGCAAATTGATTTGTTGAAGCTTAAACTCAACCCGCTGGTTGCCGGCGAAGGTATTAAACTATTTGGGCCGTCCGAGAAGGCCTATAAAACTGAGCTGCTTCAGTCGCACCAGTATGAAAATGGTCTTCAGATCATGACTTACAAAATACTTTACTGAAATTGCCAGGGCCTCGATGTTTCTTGAAATCAGATATTGCAAGCCGGAGGATTTTGATAAGATTCTGATACTCCTTCAACAACTATGGCCAGACCAGGCGTTGGATAAACTTGCGTTGCAAGAGATATATCAACTTGCACTGAATAATGATTTACAAAAATTGATTGTCGGCGTTGCAAATGGCCTTATCGTGGGATTTTGCTCGCTGACAATTAAAAACAATTTTTGGCAGGCAGGCAGACTTGGTAATGTAGACGAGTTGGTGGTCGATGTGAATCACAGAGGATCAGGTATTGGCACGAAGCTCATGGAAAGGATTACAGAAATTGCAGTGGAGCACAATTGTGTGAGAATAGAACTGGATTCCTCATTTCGTCGGAAAGAAGCACACCAATTTTACCTGAATATCGGCTTTAAAGCCCGTGCCTACTTGTTCACTAAATCTCTGTGACCGCTCCTGTAGACCGGGTTGGCCAATTACAAGTAATCCTCTAATTTAGGTTTTATGTTGCCCTTCACATTTACTTCCGGCGCCCTTCGTTTTCGCCTCAAAAAGTCAGCATTGACGTTTCTGACTTTGTTCTTATACTTTTCAGTTAATGCACAGCGCGTAAGTGTACAGTATGATAAGGAGCGTGCTGAATCAAACTATGCTGCAGATATTCTAAAGATGTCTCTGCTGAAGCGGGGTTATATTTTAAATGATCTTGAGCCCGATTATCAAATAAAAATTAGTCTGAATTCAAACGCGCTCGTCAAGGAAGCCTATACGATTTTACCAGAGGGTAAGAAAATCTTAATAGAAGGTGGTGATGGCGCAGGCGTTATTTATGGTGTACTCACATTGGTGGAGGATTTACGTAACGGTGTGTCCATCCAAAGTGTCAGAAAGCGTGAAGAGTCGCCTCGGTTGGCATTCCGCGGTATAAAGTACGATTTGCCATGGGATACATATCGACACAGTTTCGCCCTTGACCAGCATCAGACGGTTTGCGCCGATGTGAATTACTGGAGGGAGTTCCTAGATATGATGGTCGAGAACAGGTTCAATACACTAACACTGTGGAATCTGCACCCTTACACTTTCATGATCAAGCCCAAAAACTTTCCCGAGGCTAGTCCCTGGAGCGAGGAGGAGATGGCATCCTGGAGACATTTATTTGGCAACATCTTCAGAATGGCGCGCGAACGCGGAATCGAGACATACGTAATACCCTTCAACATTTTTGTTACACCCGAGTTCGCCAGAGCACACAATGTCGCAATGGATAACTTAGATCACCACTTTTTTGTCAGGGGCGACACGTCGGAAATTGTAAAGACTTATACACGTGAGTGTGTTACGCAATTGCTTCAGGAATATCCGGATCTCACAGGCATGGGGCTAACGTTAGGCGAAGGTATGGGGGGAATGACCCCACAGCAAAGGGAGGATTGGATGAAAGAAACAATTATTGAAGGCATGCGGCTCGCCAACCGGAAATCGAAACTTATTCATCGAATACCTTTCTCTAGCACGACGGGGTCGCTTGGACCTACGAGCATCGAAACTGAAAAGTTAACGAGGGCGGGAATAGAACAAGAAGCCAGGATGGAATTTATTGATGGCCCGGTATGGGCCGACCTTAAATTTAATTGGTCACACGCGCATTCCACACCGAAGTTGATCAAGGTGCACGGCGGAAAGCTTTACGGCGCGTATTTCAGTCCTGTTCCCACAGATTACAAAATTATTTGGACCGCGCGTAATGAAGACTTTTTTTGCCTGCGATGGGGTGTGCCAGATTTTGTACGCAAACACATTAACCTGAATGCGCATGATTATGTTGGCGGTTATTTGGTCGGATCCGAGACTTATATTCCTGCGAAGGATTACTTTACAAAGGCCGGACAGAAAGTAAACTGGAAGTATGCATTCGAAAGGCAATGGTTGTTTTATAAGATATGGGGCAGGCTGTTATATAACCCTTCAACGCCTGATGAAATATTTCTTGCCGAATTCACCCGTCGGTATGGAAAAGATGCGGAAGCTTTGTTTGAAGCTTCGAGTCTGGCCGGAAATACGCCTTTGCGGCTTGCATCTTCTTTTGACTTCACGTGGGACTTCTCCCTTTACAGCGAGGGATTTATGGCGCTCAACAGGGACGCCAAACGCGTGGAATATATTTCTGTAGACTGGCAGATCAGGCAACCTCCGATTGATCCGGATTATGTATCGGTCCTTGAATACATCAATACTGTATTTTCCGGTGGATCGTTTGACAAAACCAAGATAACACCACCGACATTAATTAAAATGCTGGAAGCCGATTGCAACAGAGCGTTAAATCTGGTGAAGAATATCAAGACGATGAACAATGCTTCCCTCAATCAGGAGGTAGCGGATGTTAAGGTGTGGGCCAACCTTGGGCTCTATTTTGCAGAGAAACTAAAGGGGGCGATCTCACTGCAAACCTATCGGGTAAAAGGCGGGGAGGAAAACAAATTGCACGCCATTAAGCACCTGGAGAGCGCCTTACGCTACTGGGATGTTGTAGTCAGCATAACACGGCCGATATATGATGACATGCCGCTCGTTCATTTTAGCGAGCAGGATGGGAAACATTGGAAAGAAAATGATCATCTTCGGTTTCACTGGGAGCATCTAAGACCGGAAGTCGCCAAGGATATAGAGATTGCGAAAAATGCCTCGTTCATATCAAAGTAGAACAAATCAAAATATTGACGTGTAAGGAAAGCGTACCTAAAAAATACTTTTTTTGGCATTTGCAGATTACCTTCGCATTTTTCTGTCAGTACAAAAATTGTCAGATCACATTTAACTATAGACCACCTATCAAAAAACGAAATGGGATACTTTAATTCGCGACGCATTCAACTCGTCGTTATTTTAGCAGCGTACGTTTTCTCATCATGCAAAAAAAATACAGCAGAAGAACCTGCATTAATAGTCAGGGAAGACCCGGCACTTGCAGCCGCGAAAGCTGATGAAATACGCAAGAGTACAGCAGCACAATTAGCCGATGGCCTGACCTTGACACTTTGGGCGTCGGATTCTCTGGCACCGGATCCCATTGCCATGTCGATTGATGATGACGGCAATGTATACCTCACGCGCACGAACAGACAAAAAAATTCTGAGTTTGATATACGTGGTTACCGGCATTGGATGACCCCATCAATAAGCTGGGAGTCAGTTGAAGATAGGCGAGCTTTCCTGCACTCTTTCTTTGCTCCCGAAAAAAGCAAGGAGAACGAGTGGCTTGCAGATTTGAATCGCGACGGTGTTCATGACTGGAAGGATCTGGCCGTGGAGAAGGACGAGATATGGAAACTCGAAGACCAATCGGGCGACGGGATTGCCGACGTGTCCACGAGAATCTTAAATGATTTCCACGATGAAGTAACGGATGTCGCCGGAGGTTTGCTGGTCCGGGAAAAAGACATGTACCTTGCCATTGCTCCTGACCTCTGGCGTCTAAGGGATACAGATGGCAACGGCATTATTGATGAAAAGACGTCAATCAGTCATGGGTACGCTGTACATATCGGATTCTCAGGACATGGAATGTCAGGCGTAACGGAAGGGCCAGACGGCAAGATTTATTGGGGCATCGGCGATATTGGGGCAAATATAAAAGCCCCTGATGGAACAGTTCACAAATATCCAAACGAAGGAATCATCGTTCGCTCTAATCCTGACGGCAGCAACTTTGAGGTGTTTGCAGCCGGTCTTCGCAATACCCATGAGTTTGTATTTGATGAGTACGGAAACATAATCAGTGCTGATAATGATGGTGACCATCCTGGCGAAAGCGAGAGGCTCGTATATATTGTCGAGGGTTCGGATGCGGGATGGAGAAGCAACTGGCAGTACGGAAAATATACCGACCCGAGGAACAACACTTATAAAGTCTGGATGGACGAGGGCTTCTATAAACCACGTTGGGAAGGACAAGCTTCCCATATTATTCCACCGATCATTAATTTTCATAATGGACCTACAGGAATGGCCTATAATCCAGGCACTGCATTGGGATCCGAATGGAAGAATAAATTCTTTCTTGTGGAATTTGTGGGGAATCCCAGCCGTTCTCATGTTTGGGCTTTCAGTCTGAAGCCTAAGGGGGCGTCATTCGAACTTGCTGAAGATCAAGATGTGGTGAATGGGATTTTACCTACGGGAATTCGCTTTGGACCAGACGGAGCGCTATACATTGCTGATTGGATCAACGGTTGGGGTACCAAGAATTACGGACGGGTTTGGAAACTGGATGTGAGCGAAAGTGAGAATGACCTGAAGGAAGTCCGTGCTAAAACCAAGTCTCTCATTCAATCAGACTATGAAGAAAAGCCTGATGAAGAGTTGCATGCTCTGCTGTCATATGAAGATATGCGGGTCCGCCAAAAGGCACAATTCGAACTTGTAAGAAGAGGCAAGGAGGGGGCGAAAATTCTAAAACAGTCAGCAGAATCCAATGACAATCAATTAGGTCGCATCCATGGTATTTGGGGTATTGGGCAACTGGCGACTACAGACGAATCAGTCGCCGCAACGCTGGCTGAGTTGTTGAACGATCAGGATCCTGAGATCGTAGCCCAAGCTGCAAAAGTGATTGGAGATATCCGGTTTAGGGCCGCCGCAGACGGTCTTATTCCGCTGCTCAATCATGAAAACGCTCGCGTGCAATTCTTCAGTGCTCAGGCACTCGGCCGCATTGCGAATGCGAGTGCTGTGGAACCGCTTCTAAAGTTGATCGAAGAAAACAACGACGAGGATGTCTACTTGCGTCATGCGGCGGTACTTGCACTCTCACGCATTGGACAGGAAGCACCAATGACAGCTTTGGTCGATAATCCAAACAAGGCCCTGCGCACAGCAGCGGTACTTGTGTTGCGCAGGCTCAAAAGCGATAAAGTAGCACTTTTCCTCAAGGACAGCGATGAACTGATCGTAACAGACGCGGCACGCGCCATCAATGATGATTTATCGATCCCGAACGCTTTGCCAGCACTTGCCGATGTGCTCAACGAAAAAAGGTTCACATCGGCGGCGTTGCTGCGCAGGGGAATCAATGCCTGTCTTAGAGTGGGAGGTGAAAGAGAACTGGGTATTCTTATAACTTTCGCTAAACGTACTGACGTGGCGCCTGAGCTACGCGCGGAAGCCCTGGCAGCGATTGGCACATGGCCAAATCCCTCCGTGCTGGATCGCGTTGATGGCCGTTACCGCGGTAGTATACAACGCGATCCTGCGCTAGTAGTAAACAAAGTAAAAGCTGATGTTAGCAGCTTCCTGGCAAGTTCAAATCCGGATATTCTAGCAGGGACTGCCAGCATGCTTAGCGAATTGGGGATCGCTGATTACAATGACCTTTTGGAAAAGGTTATGAAGCAACATTCATCGGCCTCAGTCCGTGCCGCAATGCTGACTGCATTACATAAACTCAAATATGTTAAGATCCAGGATGTGATTAAAAGTGGAATGAACGACAAAGATCCTTCGGTCAGAACGGTCGCGATCGGTTTGTTAAATGAACTCGATATAGACAAGGAAACACTGCCTGGCATCGTTGAACCAATTTTTATAAAAGGAACTGTTGAGGAGCAGCAGCAGACGCTCAATGTATTAGGAGACATGCCCATTGAAAAGAGCGAGCCAATACTGGAAAAACTAATTGCTAAACTTGGAAACAAAACACTCTCCCCAGCCTTGACGTTGGATCTAATTGAGGCTGTGGATTCAACGCATTCAGAAAAGCTTATCAGTAAACTTGATCCCCTTCGTTCAACCGGTGAGGCCGGGGAATCATTTAGCGAAACACTCTACGGAGGCGACGCCAGAAAAGGATGGAGAACTTTTATGTCAAATCCGACTGCACAATGTGTACGCTGCCACACGCTGGGTAGCGAGGCCGGTACTGTAGGCCCACCGTTAGGGAATATAGGTAACGTGCTCACCCGTGAACAGCTGCTGGAATCTTTGATTGAGCCGGGCGCCAGACTTGCACCGGGATATGGGTCTGTGAAGATTACGTTGAAGGACAACCAGGTCGTCACAGGTGTGCTGTTGGAAGAGTCAGCAACCGAACTGATGCTCAGAACTGCCGAGGCCGAGCCTATGGAAATTCCCCTCTCCAGAATCAGCAAACGCGAAAATTTGCCCTCGGGAATGCCACCTATGCGAACACTACTTTCGAAAAGAGAGATCAGGGATGTGATTGAGTTTCTGTCGAATTTGAAGTAGTCAACGGTCCACAGTGAAACCACAGTCCATGGTCCAAGGTCCATAGTCCATTGTAATGCGCATGCCTCAACAGGTAAGGTTCTGATTGCAGGATGCCATCGACCGTTGACTCCAGTCTCAATCCTAGAATCCAGCACCCGCTGCTAAGGACCAACGACTATCGACCCTGGACCTGTCTCTCCGTTGACCGTCGACTGTGGACCGGTGACTACATCACTTCATTTCCTTTCTGGCCGCCTCCATCAACCCCTTAATATATCCCATGGCAAAGAGCGTTCCGTACTCGCTGTAACCTGGGTGCTCGTTGCTGTCACCTGCAACGGTTGGGACATGATCCTCTCGCATAGGCCCGCTGAAGCCCACTTCAAAATAGGTCTTCATAGCCTGGTACATATCCGTCTTACCTTCGTCATGGAACGTCTCTTCAAAGTTCCATTTATCGCCTTTGATATCGCGAAAGTGGACGAAGAAAATTTTATTCCGTTTCCCAAAGTATTTTATAACGGTTGGTATATCCTCACCCATGGTAGCAAATGTACCCTGGCACAACGTCAACCCGTTGTAATCGCTTGGGTACATTTCAATTAATTTTTTGAACGCATCTGCGGTGCGCATGATACGGGCGATACCGCGGATCTTTGGCACTGGCGGATCATCGGGATGCAGGGCCAGTTTAATTTCATTTTTTTCTGCCTCGGGGACGACAGCTTTTAGGAAATACTCCATGTTTTTCCACATCATATCTTCCGTCACTTCCCCATATTCCGTCAACTCAAGGTCCTTGACTTTATCGTAGTTGAAGGCCGTCACCAGAGCTCCGCCGCGACCAACTTTTGCAAAGTCCGTGCGGGCCCAGCTGATCACAGGCATCCAGTTGTAACAGATGGTATCAAGTCCGATACGCTTCATATTTTTCATTAGCGTTATGAAGTTGTCTATCTGCTCATCTTTGCCTTGAACGCCCAGCTTAGCCTTGTCCAGGGGAGGTGTTCCTTCCAGCACTTTCCACTGTAGCCCACGTTTGGCGAACACCTCTTTTACGCCGACCAGGGCCTCGTATTCCCAGGGGTAGACGTTATTAAGACCCGCCATACCAGGGCTCGAGGGGGAGACTGCACCGAGGATACCCATTTGTTTTGAGAGCGCGATTTTTCTCTCTTCCAAGCCATAGAAATATGCCAGGCATAATTCGATATTGATGTCTTTTACGCCTGGAGGTGCTGCAGCCGTCGCATTATTCGACGCCAATGTTGATAACGCCGCGAATGAGGCGCCGTGTCTGAGAAAATCTCGTCGTGACTTTTTCATAGTTAAGACCTTTGCAACACTAGATTACCGAATTTTTTGGGAAGGCGTCCAATTGAATTTTTTTCGTGGTGCGTATAGGTGAGGAACCCTTATGCTTTAACGTCAAATGGTAACTACAGCTGCCCGATTCCGCACATGGCATTTCACATGTGTACATAGAGCATCCTTTGTTACTAGCAAAAAAGGGCCACTGAGTATGTTTTTTATTATGGCACTTCAATTGAAAGTGTGGTTGCTACATCAAAACCGTGCTTTATGAAATGGATTCTATCTCTCCTTCTTTGTGCCATGCTGACCGTAGGTACTTCCAGCGGACAAGACTTTGACTACTCCTTCAAAGAAACCTATCAAGTTTCTACGCCCGCCAAGTTAGATCTATCTTCCTTTGACGGAAATCTAGATGTAGTTCCTACGGAAGGAAATAAGATCGAGGTCTACTATATAGTTCGCAAGGGTGGTAAACTTCTGAAAATTGATCGAGAAGAACTTGAAAGCGAGCTTATCTTACAAACTGAGAGTTCAGGAAACAGTTTGAGAATTAGTGTAAGAGATAGACGCCATAATCAGCGATTCAATTTTGAGTTGTCGTTCGGAGTTAGCTTCAAGGTGTTCGTTCCCAAAGAAACATCGTGTAACCTGGCTACGTCCGACGGGAACATCTCAATCGTGCGTTTGAATTCTGATCAACATTGTAAAACGAGTGATGGCTCAATCGAGATCACGGAGGTTTCAGGTAATGTAACGGGAAGAACATCTGACGGTGATGTGCGTATATTGAAGGTAAAGGGTGGCGTCGATGTAGGGACGAGCGACGGTACTATTGAACTCGAAAGCATTGGAGGCGATGTTCAGGCCTCAACCAGTGATGGTAATATAAAATTGAACAAAGTGAAGGGAGATATCTCTGTAAAGACCTCGGATGGGTATATCGATTTCAAAGAAATTTCCGGATCATTCCGGGCATCTACGTCCGACGGGAACATCAGGGGCAGCGTTGTGGAACTAGAGAAAGAACTAACACTTAGGACCAGCGATGGCAACATAGAGGTTACAATTCCACAGGAATTGGGACTTGACCTGGATATCAAAGGCGAGTCTATCGATGTGCCTTTCAAAAATTTTACTGGAAAATTCGATAAGACCTATGTTCGGGGCCAATCCAACGGCGGCGGCATTCCGGTGATGTTATCCACGTCCGGCGGAAATGTGAAACTTGTGTACTAACTGATTCCAAAACTATGCTCCGACATAATTTTCTCCTTGCGTTCCGGAATTTCCGACGCTTCAAGAGCACATTTATCATAAACCTTATCGGATTATCGTCGGGTCTAGCATGTACACTGATGATTTACTTGTGGGCCAAAGATGAACTTCAAAAAGATAACTTTTTTCAGAACGATAGCCAGTTATTCCAGGTCATGGAAAATCGCGTTCAGGCGCATGGCATCTGGACGGCACAATCCACTTCAGGAGTTATGGCCGATCTCATGATGAAAGAATTTCCCGAGGTCCAATATGCTGCGCATACATCATGGGTTAGTGAAAGTACACTGTCAGTTGGAGCAAGTGATGTTCGGGCAAAGGGCCATTATACTGGTGTAGAGTATTTTAATATCTTCTCCTATGAGATCCTGCAGGGTGACAGGAAAAAATTGCTGACGGATAAAAATTCCATAGTTATATCGGAAGATCTGGCGATGCGATTATTCAACACTACGGAAAATGTTTTGGGCCGTGGCGTGATACATCAGCACGATCACGAATATTTTGTATCAGGCATTATGAGGGTTCCTCCAAATTCGTCACTGCAGTTTGATTTTGTTCTATCGTTGGAACGGTTCAAAGACATGATTGGCGCTCGTAATTTTAATTGGGGAAGCACGGGTCCTTTCTGCTATTTGTTATTACAACCTGGCACCGATGTAGATGCATTCAACAAGAAAATAGCAGATTATGTGCGCGTGAAAACAAACAATGAGGTAACCCACCGAACACCATTCATCAGATCATATTCAAAGGCCTATTTGTATGGAAAATATGAGAATGGTGTGGTCGTGGGCGGAAGGATTACCTATGTAAAAATGTTCTCCCTCATAGCGATCGTCATTCTGATCATCGCCTGCATCAACTTTATGAACCTGTCTACGGCGAGAGCCTCCCGAAGAATGAAAGAAGTAGGGATTAAAAAGGCAGTTGGTGCTCAACGAAAAACTCTGATCATACAATACCTGGCTGAATCAATAACTTTAACATTCTCATCACTAATAATCGCTATCATTCTTGTTCAGTTATTTCTTTCGCAATTCAATACGATCACGGATAAACACCTATCGCTAACGCTAAGCCTCGAGGTTATTGTGGCATTCTTGGGCATCGCGCTGTTCACAGGCATTGTTTCCGGCAGCTATCCCTCACTGTACCTCTCCCATTTTAATCCAGCCGCAATATTAAAGGGTAAGGTACAGGGAAAGTTTGGAGAAATTTGGGCGCGCAAAGGACTGGTCGTTTTTCAGTTTTCATTATCCGTCATTCTCATTGTTTCAGTTCTGGTAATTTACAAACAGATCGATTTTTTGCAGTCCAAAAATCTTGGATACAATAAGGACAATGTTATTTATTTCGGGATGGAAGGCAAAACCCAGGACGGCAGGCAAACCTTCTTGTCGGAACTAAGAAATATCCCCGGGATTGTAAATGCATCCACCATCGCCCACGACATGACAGGTCACAATAGTGGGACCTATGGCGTGGTATGGGAAGGCAAAAATATGGATGATAAAACTGAATTCGAAAATGTGGCCGTTGATTATGATATGATAGAGACTCTGGGTGTTGAGGTGTCTGCAGGCCGTAGTTTTTCGCGCGACTTTGGTTCCGACAGCACAGCCATTATTTTCAATGAAGCTGGGATCAAATTTATGGGGATGACAGATCCACTGGGAAAGACGGTAAAACTGTGGGGTGAAGACAGAAAAATTATTGGTGTGGTAAAGGATTTTCATTTTGAATCTCTCCATAAGAATGTTGGACCTCTATTTTTCAGGCTGGAACCTAATAGCACGTACCTATACATGGCTCGCATTGAAGCTGGAAAAGAAAAGGAAACTATCGAACGGATTCGTAGTTTTTATCAAAAATTCAATCCTGAATTCACCTTTGACTTTAACTTCCTTGACGAGGAATATCGTTTGCAGTATGCGGCAGAGCAGCGCGTATCTGTTTTGTCGCGATACTTTGCAGGGCTCGCCGTGGTTATTTCATGTCTGGGCCTTCTTGGTCTTGCAGCATTTTCGGCGGAGCGGCGATTGAAAGAAATTGGAATCCGGAAGGCATTAGGGGCAAGCGTTATTGGTATCCTCTATTTGCTGACCAGCGACTTTACAAAAATAGTTTTGGTCGCAATACTTGTAGCCTTGCCAATAAGTTACCTTATTGTTTCAAATTGGCTGGAAGGCTTTGCCTTTAGAATACCCTTGGGACCCCTGTACTTTGTCGCCGCTGGGACTATTGCGCTGTTGATTGCGATTTTGACAGTTGCCGCTCAGACTTTTAAAGCAGCCAACGTGAATCCATCAAAATGCCTTCGTAACGAGTAACCAGAAAGCTTACATTAGAGGGTGCAGAGATTACGACCACTTACGCGTTAAATTTTTCTTTGCTACCTTAAGGGTCATAATAAGTATTACCTTCACATGACTACTAAGCGCCTGCTTCTACTTGTATTTCCCCTGTTTTTTTTCTCTTTTCATTTCAAAAATCCCTGTCAGACGGGCGATGCCAAATGGGTGAGCCTGTTCAATGGAAGGAATGTGGATGGGTGGACCATGAAGATATCGGGATACAAACTGGGAGAAAATTTTGGCAACACGTTTCGCGTACAAGATGGAATCCTAAGCATCCGGTATGATCAATACGACAGCTTCAGGAATAAATTTGGAGCATTGTACTACAACAAGAAATTATCCAACTACCGGTTGAAGGTTGAGTACAGATTTGTTGGAGAAACCACGGTGGGCGCTCCTAGTTGGGGATATCGTGATAGTGGCGTTCAGTACCATTCTCAGTCACCGGGTTCTTTGGGGCCCAACCAGCAATTCCCCGTTTGCCTGGAGTACAATCTTCATGGTGGAAACGGCAAGGACGAACGACCCGTTGGCGAAATATGCGCATCAGGCACTACGGTAGAGATAAATGGTAAAACCAATACATCCTTTTGCACTCCCGCCACTGTGAAAAGGACTTTTCATGGCGATCAATGGGTTACACTTGAAATCGATGTCCAGGGTAACAAGATCAAACACTTTGTAAATGGAGAAGAAATTCTTGCGTTTGAAAACCCAAAATACAATCCTGAACACGAGGTGGGAAAAACATTCATCAAGGGGAACGATGCGTCAGTGAAAGAAGGCTACATCTCGCTGCAGTCCAATAGCCACCCAATCGACTTCAGAAAAATCGAATTGATGGAATACTGATTCAGAAAGTGAAGAAATGAAAGATCCATTAGTTATTTCAACCGCACAATTCGAAAACAGGAGCGGAGATAAAAATTATAATCTATCTGTCATCGAAACATTGTCAAAGAAGGCGGCACAGGAGGGATCAGATGCGATTGCGTTCCACGAATGTTCCGTGACAGCCTATACCTTTGCGCGTCATCTTTCGAGAGAGCAATTGCTCGAGGTTTCTGAAATCATCCCTGAGGGACCCAGCACGTCGAGGCTAATCGAAATTTCGAAACGGAACAATATAATAATTCTTGCTGGGTTGTTTGAGAAGGACAAGTACGATAATCTCTTCAAGGCGTATGTCTGTGTTGATGGAAGTGGATTGCGCGCTAAGTTCCGGAAACTGCATCCGTTTATAAACCCTCACCTGACACCTGGGGACAAGTATTGTGTTTTTGAACTGGAAGGATGGAAATGCGGCATTTTGGTCTGCTATGACAACAATGTCATTGAGAACGTTAGGGCTACACGATTTCTTGGTGCAGAAATAATTTTCATGCCACACGTCACGATGTGCACACCATCAACAAGACCGGGGGCAGGTTTTGTAAACCCTGATCTCTGGAAAAACCGCGACCGCGACCCAACATCCCTGCGGCTTGAATTTGACGGAATGAAGGGGAGGGACTGGCTTATGAAATGGCTGCCTGCCAGATCATATGATAATGCTATCTATACCGTGTTCTCAAATCCGATTGGGATGGACGATGATCAGTTGAAAAATGGTTGCTCAATGATTATTGACCCGTTCGGTGATATTCTGGCAGAATGCAGAACGCTAGGCGATGATTTCGTATCAGCAAAGCTTACGCGCGAAAAATTGACACAAGCCGGCGGATACAGGTACATCAATGCCCGGCGTCCCGATCTATACCGGGACATAATTGGCAGGGATCATATTTCCGAGCAAAAAGTAGTTTGGCTGGACACCAAGGAGTGAAACTTCAAAAGAAAGTCATATGTATTTCCAAGTGCAAAAGGCCCTGTCATCGGTAATGAAATTAATTGTTAAGGTCAAATTTTATTTGTTGAGTTTCTTCATTGTCGGATCAGGAGTGCAGGCGCAATCCTTGAAGGTCGGCGTAGTCGGGCTGACGCACGATCATGCCCATGGTCTCATGAACCAGTATAAGAAAGGCGAAGTTAACATTATCGGTATTGTAGAAACCGATGTGCAATTGATCGATCGATATAAAAAACGTTATCAACTGACAGAATCTTTGTTTTATAAGTCGATGGACGAAATGCTCTCAAAGATAAGACCAGACGCTGTGCTCGCCTACAACGCCATCGCCGATCACCTTTCTGTTGTAGAAGCATGCGCTCCAAAGGGAATATCAGTGATGGTTGAAAAGCCATTAGCCACGACCGTCAAAGATGCGGAGCGCATGGGGACCTTGGCCAGGCAACATAATATTCATGTACTCACAAACTACGAGACTACATGGTATCCCAGTAACCAACAAGTTCAAGTCATGGTGAATGAGCAAAACGCAATTGGCAGTATCCGGAAGATGGTAGTACACGACGGACACCAGGGCCCAAAAGAGATCGGATGTAGTGCAGAGTTTTTAAGCTGGCTAACAGATCCCATAAAAAATGGCGGCGGCGCCTTGAGCGATTTTGGTTGCTATGGCGCAAATCTCATGACGTGGTTAATGAAAGGCAAGGCACCTATAGCCGTAACAGCCGTAACCAGGCAGATCAAGCCTGATATTTATCCAAAGGTAGACGATGACGCAACAATACTACTGGAGTACCCGGATGCGACCGGTATCGTCGAAGCTTCCTGGAACTGGCCGTTTGGGATTAAGGACCTTGAAGTATTTGGTACAACGGGATACTTACACGCACAGGACGCCAACACGATCCGCGAAAGAACGAAGAATGAATATAAGGCTGTCCAGATAACGCCACCTGCCTATACGAGTAACCTGGTTTACCTGGCAGATGTGCTAAACAAAAAAATCACGCCAGGCAATGATCTCTCATCATACAGCAACAACCTGATCGTTGTGAAAATTTTGGAAGCTGCGCGCGAATCGGCCAGTGAAGGTAAGCGTGTCGTTATTAAATAGTCCTACATTGTCAAGTTATATTTTAGTACCCGATTTCTACAGGCGCGGGAGAACCACTAAATTTCTTTCGATACTGTTTGGACTGGCACAACCTTTTCTTCCAGCTTTTGGTCCCGATAACTATCGGGAAGCAATCTAATTTTATCCGCCAGAAGTCGGACACGGTCTTTGGCCTGGCAAGGACATGTGCGGATAAAATTCAGTTGCGTTCCAAAAGGGTCCCGCGAAGCGCGGGACGGAGCCATACAAACTTTGATAACGCTAAACGTGTAACGACAACGTACTGTCCGTTGCCTAACGTTTTCCCTACCCTACGTTTTCGCCTCCAGGGCCGGCTAGGCCCCGCATGTTCATCCCAGCCTTGCACCCTATCCGCACATGCCCTTACCAGGCCAAAGATAGGCTGAGGTCTGGGATGAACATGCTCGCGATAGACTTTGTAGCACGTGGCTGCGTCTTTGCTTTACTCCAGCTTTTGGAACACCCTATAACTACATTGCTAAAGATATCGCCATCAATTCAGTCTATAATGTAGAAGCCAAAAATCAATTTAGGGTAAGTTGACAAAGTAGGAATAGCTTCTTCAACTCGCCAACTTTCAACTGTCTTGAGGACGCGATAACCTAATCGTGTCAAATGTCTAAGACCGAAATCACTGCAGCCCACACCTTAGAACCGCCATGTGAGCGTCTGAGCTGGTTTTGTCGAGAATCCGCCCAAGTAGCTCACTGTGCTCTAGTCCTTAAACTCCGAGGTAAAGTGAAAATTAATGTCGGGGAAATTATCCTGGACCATTTGCAGCCAGGCTCGGGACTCAGCCATAAAAACCAGCTTGTCATCCTTGTCTCTTGCAATATGCCGATGTTTTGATTCGACAAATTCTGCCAGTTTTTTAGGATCCTTGCTGCTAATCCAGCAGGCCTTATATATATTCTGCGGAACAAATTGCGCCGTAGCACCATATTCATTCTTGAGGCGAAATTGAATTACTTCAAACTGAAGGGCGCCAACAACACCAACAACCTTTCTCTTGCCTAGTTCATAGGTGAATAATTGTGCGACACCCTCCTCCATTAGCTGTGAAAGTCCCTTATCCAATTGTTTTGTTTTCATAGCGTCCAGGTTGACCACCTCTTTGAAAATTTCCGGAGAAAAACTCGGTATGCCAGTGTATAAAAATTTCTCACCCTCTGTAAGTGTGTCGCCTATCTTCAAGTTACCAGTGTCAAAAATACCGACAATATCGCCCGGCCATGCCTCTTCGACAGTCTCGCGGTCTTGTGCCATAAAGGCTGTGGCGTTCGAAAAGCGAAGACTCTTCGCTTGCCTCACGTGGTAGTAGTTATTGCCTCGCTCAAACTTTCCAGAGCATACCCTGATAAATGCAATTCGATTTCTGTGTTTGGGGTCCATGTTAGCATGGATCTTAAACACAAATCCGCTGAACTTATTTTCATCTGGCTCCACGATGCGCAAGGTTGTTTCCCTATGAATGGGTGGCGGAGCAATTCTGATAAACGTGTTCAACAATTCCTGAACCCCAAAATTATTCACGGCGCTGCCAAAGAATACAGGGGCAATTTTTCCGGCGAGATACTGATCAACATCAAAATCCGGATAAACTCCCTCGATCAACTCTATGTCTGCACGAAGCTGCTTTGCATTGTGCTCTCCAACATAATCGTCCAAAATCTGGCTGCCGATGTCGCTAATCTCAATACCTTCCTCAACCGTGGTTTTGCTTGGTGTGAAGAGATGAAGACTTTTGTCGTACATGCTATAAACTCCCTTGAAGGTTTTTCCCATGCTAATTGGCCAGCTCAAAGGGCGGACCTTGATGTTCAGTTTTTCTTCTATCTCATCAAGCAACTCAAAAGGGTCGCGGCCTTCTCGGTCAAGCTTGTTGATGAAGCAAATCACAGGCGTGTTTCGCATGCGACAAACCTCCATCAATTTTTCGGTCTGTATCTCAACACCTTTAACACAATCAATTACCATGATGACGCTATCGACGGCCGTGAGCGTGCGATAGGTATCCTCTGCAAAATCCTGGTGACCAGGTGTATCGAGCAGATTTATCTTAACGTCCTTGTAGCTGAATCCCATGACCGATGTGGCAACGGAAATTCCCCGTTGCTTTTCGATTTCCATCCAGTCAGACCTCGCGTGATCTTTGATTTTACTTGATTTAACGGCACCAGCTTTCTGAATGGCACCTCCAAACAGCAGCAATTTTTCCGTCAATGTGGTTTTACCAGCATCCGGGTGGCTGATAATTCCAAAAGTTCTCCTTTTTGCTATCTCTTGGTCTAAATTCATGTCCTTACAATTCGGTCGCAAAAGTATTAAAAAGGCTTAAAGCTTAAAGCATAAAGTGCAAAGCAATCCATGAGGGATGTCACGTTCGACGAACAAAACCTGCTTATCCCACTGCTTTAAGCTTTCTGCTTTAAGCTTTCCGCTTTCTTATTATATTCAAGTCTTTAAAAAAATCACTCTCAACCATGCAATACAGAAGATTTGGAAGAACCAACTGGAACGTTAGTGAAATTGGGTATGGAATGTGGGGTCTCGCGGGATGGAAGGGATCGGAGCCTGTGGAAATTGATAAGTCCTTATCACGTTCCGTGGAATTGGGATGCAATTTTTTTGATACTGCCTGGGCGTATGGTAACGGTAAAAGTGAACAGATCTTAGGCAAGTTGCTCAAACGCTATCCCGACAAGAAACTCTATGTGGCCACGAAGATCCCTGCCAAGAATTTTAAGTGGCCCTCCAAGCCAAGTTATAAGCTGGAGGAATGCTTTCCAGCGAGTCATATAATTGATTACACCGAGAGAAGTCTAAAGAATTTGGGTGTTGACTGCATTGACTTTCAGCAATTCCACGTATGGGAGGACGGTTGGGCCGGCCATGATGACTGGAAAAAGGCGATCGAAAAACTAAAGAATGAGGGCAAGGTCAAGCACTTTGGCGTGAGCGTTAACCGTTGGGAACCTGACAACGTACTGGACACCCTCAGAACTGGGTACATTGATGGCGTTCAGGTTATCTACAATATTTTTGACCAAAACCCGGAGGATAACTTATTCCCACTCTGCCGAAAACTCGATATAGGGATTATTGCACGGGTACCGTTCGATGAAGGAACACTGACTGGAACTTTGACAAAAGAAACTACTTTTCCTCCGGGCGATTGGCGAGCAACCTATTTTGTGCCTGAAAACTTGATCCCCAGCGTAGAGCATGCCGACGCGCTAAAGCCTTTGATACCAAAAGGTATGACGATGCCTGAGCTGGCGCTTCGGTTTATCCTTTGTAATAGCGATGTTCATACAATTATTCCCGGTATGCGAACGGTGGCACATACGGAGTCAAATATAGCGACAAGTGACGGCCAACGACTCGATAAGTCCCTCCGGTTGAAATTGAAGGAACATCGCTGGGATAGAAAGCCTACGGCCTGGTCACAATAGCGATTAATTCAGCATATAGGGGTATAAGCCTTGTCTGCCATGAGGTTCCAAAAAATGCTTCCGATCGTATTGGGTATTTGGTCTGTGGCCGTGCCTCTTTATGGACAGATCGATTTTTCCAGATATTTTGATGAGAACTCCGTCCCCTTACTGGATCCCAACGACCACTTGGATCCGCCTTTCAAGTGGGATATGCCGGGCAATATCCAGGTTTATTTGAACGAGGGCATTAATTACTTAAAGGAGCAAAACCCGGAACTTGCCATTACCAATTTCGATGAGGCACTAGAGCGAGATTCCCTTCTGTGGATCGCATATTACTACAGAGGGATATGTAACAAGAACCTTTTCAACCTCAGGACGGCTGAGCGCGACTTTTTAACTTCGCTGAGAATCAACTCCAAATTACCGGAGACATACGTCGAACTCGGTGAAATATATCACTTGGAGGAGCAGTTCAATAGGGCCACGGCTCAGTATGAGCATGCCCTTGAGATTGATCCGCAATTTGTGCACGCTTATTACAACCTTGGGAGCATCTCATTGCAGAAAGGAGATGTTCGCAAGGGTTTGAAATATTACCAGAAATGCAGCGCAATAAATCCTAAATTTCCTAAGCCGTACATGATGCAGGGGATCATGAGGTTCAAGGCAAGAAAGAAGGACAATGAATCAATCCCGTTTTTCGACCAGGCCATTAAAGCGGATTCTACTTACGCGCTGCCATATTTTTGGAGAGGGCTTGCATGGATAAGTTTGGAACGACCCCAAGATGCATTAGGTGATTGGAATACCCTGATTCGATTAGAGCCTGAGAACTATGTCTATGCGCTTCTGCGGGCCTGCCTCTACATCGAGTTAGGTGATTACGACAATGCTTTT
>JAICGJ010000030.1 GCA_025923195.1 Chryseolinea sp. | reverse complement strand
CAATTCGCATTGGTAAAAGGGTTCAGGCTACTGCATATATTTCTTCGCTCACTTCACGATGCCACAGATACACACAAATATAATGGGCATGATAGCTGCATTTACTAAACGGCTGCGTCCATGAAATTCAAAACCTTTTGTTTTAATTCCCGATCCGCTCACAAAACAGTTCCTCGACCCTTTTTCGAACACAGCTTAGTCGACAACGCAATAGTGAATCATCTTCGACTGTCCACAAGTTTGTGTAGGAGCGAATCTCCCAGGAATGTCCAATCGGATACGAGATCGCAGTGCGCAAAGTACAAGTACGTAGATGTTCCTTACAGGTCTAAACGCCTGGCAATTGATAATATTCAACTTGGTCAAAAAATCTGGACTAAAGCGTTGACTGGATCCTGTAATCGCGAATATGGACTTGGAGCGAAGGGCGTTCGACTGGTGAGGTTGCCAAAATAATTTGGCTTTCGGGAAATAGGGTCGAGTTAAAAATTACAGCAAAGAACCACCTCTTTGGGGAAGCCTGCGCCAATAATTGACCTGCCTGCTGGTTGCTAAACGAAGGCGTCCATGAATTCTTCGACTTATTGCGTTTATTGTCATATCCTTATGAGCATTGTAAAAACCGAAGCATGGATAAAAGCGGGCTATAAACTTTTTGGCAACGAAGGTATCGAAGGAGTAAAGGTGGAACGGCTGGCTCGAATTCTTCAACTTAACAAGTCGGGGTTCTACCATTATTTTGGGAGCATGAACAGCTTCCTAAAGAGTTTGCTCCGGTATCATGTCAGCATGGCACGCTACATTGCCGCAGAAGCAGCAACCTGTGAAAATCTTGATCCCGATCTGCTCCTTCTTATTATTAAGCACAAAACTTTCTTTCTTGTTGAATCCCAATTGCTGGTTAGATGTAAAACAACGCACTTAGGAGCCGATATTGACGAGGCTGGTAGGATCATTAACAAAGAAATTCTTCCCCTTTGGCGCAAGGCAACTCAATTACCGGAAGACTCCACGGTAGCGCTAGCGTATTTGAATATTATCTTACACTACTTTTATGCCCGACTCACCCCTGACAATATGAACTATGAATTCCTTCATTCGCTGGCAGTCGAAACCAGAGGTGTATTAAACAAAGTGGTGGATGAGAAGCACATTGCGTCAGAAAAGGCCGGTGGGCAAATCCCTTCTGAATAGTTTGTCAGCGCTAAACGGTAACGTCTAATCCGCTTCATTAATAGTAGTTACTTTCGTTTCAAAATTCAGACCGTCGTTCCGCCTTAGAAAAATACTTACTTCACCGGCCTGTAACAAAATGAGAAATAGTTGTATACGAACGCGATCACAGGAAAATTTCATAGTCAGCGCTGCAAAGTTTGTAAGCCATAAGTTGCGCGCCAGCTCGTCGACTCCCATGACTTTTCGATTGAAGGGCATCACTTACCGTGTAGTGGTAACAATTCTACTCTGGTTAAATGTCATGGATCTATCTGCGCAGGATATCAGCAGCAAATGGAATTTTCTGATCGAACCGTACCTGATAATTCCCAACATGAAAGGGGAGGTTGCAGTCCGGCGACTGCCAGCGAGCGAGGTCGATGCAGATGCAGGAAGCATTTTTAGTAAACTCAAGTTTGGAGCTATGCTCTATCTGGAAGCAGTGCATGTTGAAAAGAATTGGGCAATAAGTTCAGATTTTATTTTCATGGATCTGGAGCAAGATGTAAGAACGAACATGTTGATTACAGGTGGTTCCGTTTCAGCCAAGCAACTGGCTTGGGAACTGGCCTGGCTAAAACGTCTAGCTCAATGGTTAGAAGTTGGACTTGCTGGCAGACTCGTTAGCCTGGAGTCGGGCCTGGATCTCATCACGATCAACGGTGGTGAAAGCGGTTCGATCAGTAAGACCTGGTTCGATCCCGTAATCGTGGTGCGTTCGCAGGGTATTCTAAAGGAAAAATGGTTAGTACAATTCCGAGGGGATTTTGGCGGATTTGGTATTGGATCGGATTTCACATGGCAAATACAGGCCAACGTCGGGTACAAATTCTCAAAATTGTTTCAGGCCAGTGCCGGTTACCGGATTATAGCGATTGATTATAACAAAGGTGATGGGGAGGATAGATTCCGGTATGATGTCAATACTTTCGGACCAGTGGTTCGATTAGGAATTAGTCTCCGGTAAAACCTCAACGATCAGTGAAACATGTTTTCTTTGGGAACATACGCGAGATGCAAGCACATTGGTTTTTAGTGATTGGCATCTTTATCGAAGTAGAACTGCCTGATGAAACTTGCCTGATTTTTGAGAGCCGAATTTTGTTTTTCAACATGAGTTATAAACGAAAAAGTAATTTCTTCTATGATAACCCCCGTAATATGAAATCTCGATTCTTCACAACCTTGCTGCAACTAGTATTGACCGTTGTTTTGTTTTCGTGCTCACCGCAGACCGAAAAAGAAAGTGAAAAAGTAGTGGGATCAAGTGGCATCGACCGAACGATTTTGCCTGTCAAGGAACCAGCTCACGCTGCCGATACCGTTCTGGATGCTCACAATGCAACAGCCCCCGAGCGGTTTGAAGTCAAAGCTCCTGACAAGGCCCCTAACGTCGTCATTGTACTGATCGACGATTTTGGCTTTGGGCAGTCCAATACTTTTGGAGGCCCTATTAACATGCCAACGTTCGATCGACTGGCAGCCGACGGATTAAAGTATAACCGATTTCATACAACGGCACTTTGTTCACCGACGCGGGTGGCATTACTTACCGGGAGAAATCATCATGTAAACAACGCCGGTGCGATCATGGAACTAGCAACTGCATTTCCTGGAAACACCGGTGTCCGTCCTAACAGTGTCGCTCCGTTGGCAGAAATGCTGCGTTTGAATGGGTATAGCACGGCTGCTTTTGGCAAATATCATGAAACTGCACCTTGGGAAGTTTCTGTCTCTGGTCCGTTCGATCGTTGGCCAACGCGTTCCGGCTTCGACAAGTTTTATGGATTCATAGGAGGTGAGACAAATCAGTGGGCACCGGCCATCTATGATGGAACGGTACGCATTGAAGCGCCCGACGATCCCAATTATCATTTCACCGAGGACATGACCGATCAGGCAACGAATTGGATTAAGGCTCAGCAATCCCTAACACCCGACAAACCTTTTTATGTGTATTACGCTACAGGCGCAACCCATGCGCCACATCATGCGCCTAAAGAGTGGATCGCGAAATATAAAGGTAAATTTGATCAGGGCTGGGATAAGGTCCGGGAAACCACACTTGCAAAACAAAAGTCATTGGGAATTGTACCAGAGAACACGCAGCTCACGGCACGTCCCAAGGAAATACCTGCGTGGGATGACCAAACTCCCGATCAGAAAAAACTTTTCGCTCGACAAATGGAAACTTTCGCCGGGTTCGCAGAGCATACCGACAATCAAGTGGGCAGACTTGTAGCAACTTTGGAAGAAATGGGTGAGCTGAACAATACTATTTTTATTTATATCGCAGGCGATAATGGCGCCAGTGCTGAAGGAGGACCGGAAGGTACGTACAATGAAATGATGGCGCTGAACGGAATCATAGGTAATGCTTCTCAAATGATGTCCCATATCGACGAATGGGGAAGTGCAAGTACATTCCCGCATTATGCGATTGGCTGGGCGCACGCCGGCAATGCACCCTTTCAATGGACAAAACAAGTGGCTTCACATTTTGGCGGTACCCGCAATGCGATGGTCATCCATTGGCCCGATCGTATTAAGGCTAAAGGAGAACTGCGTTCTCAGTTTCATCACGTGATCGATATTGCACCCACCGTCATGGAAGCAGTGGGATTGCCCGAACCCAAAATTGTGAATGGAACCGAGCAGCATCCGTTCGATGGAGTATCGATGGTCTATACATTTGATGATGCCAAAGCGGCTGACCGTCATACAACGCAATACTTTGAAATGTTTGGCAACAGGGGTATTTACGACGACGGGTGGGTTGCCTGCACGCGTCATTCCATTCCGTGGCTGGCAGCAGCGCAGCTTCCTCCCGTGAAAGATGATGTTTGGGAATTGTATAACGTAAACGAAGACTTCAGCCAGGCAAATAATCTCGCTACCAGCAACCCTGGGAAATTACGGGAACTGAAAGATTTGTTCATGAAAGAGGCCATTAGAAATAATGTTTTGCCTATTGACGATCGCCGGTCTGAACGATTCAATCCTGCAATCGCAGGAAGGCCCGACCTCATGGGCAGCCGCACGTCACTAACAGTGTATGAGGGAATGAAGGGGTTGATGGAAAATGCATTCATTAATGTCAAGGGCGTTTACCATACTGTTACGGCTGAAGTCGAATTACCAAACGCTTCGGCAAATGGTGTGGTTATTTCACAAGCCGGCCGTTTTGGTGGTTGGACCATTTATATGAAAGGAGGCAGAGCTTTTCATGAGTACAATTTCTTCGGCCTTGAATGGACGAAGGTAGGATCGCCAAGTACTATACCTGCTGGAAAGCATACTATCAAATACGAGTTCATTCCTGATGAGGAAGGTAAGCCGGGAACCGGGGGACAATCAATTCTCTATGTTGACGATAAGAAGGTTGCCGAGGTAAAAATTCCAAAGACCCAGCCATTCGCGTTTTCTGCCGATGAGGGCGCGGATGTTGGTGAAGATGCGGAGACTGCAGTTTCCAGGGACTATCCTCAAGGAAAAAACAAATTTACTGGTAAGATTAACAAGGTGACGGTTACGAATGCGCTAGCTGCAAACTAAGACATGATTCTCGCCGCTTGAAAATTCCCGGCTCGTCCGGGTTTTTTCGTTTGATAGCATGCCTTGGCTTCCTTACAAATTAACTAGGAATGGTGGTTGGTTAGCCGCGAGTGATGCCGCTACGAAGTGAGAAACTATATCAGTTCAAGCAACACAATCTTTAAGCTGGACTTGACAATATTTGCAAGTCCGAACATATCGATTGTCATCCACTAACAAATGGAATAATCTCATGCGACTACTTTTTATTCTCACGATGATAACATCCATTCACGGCACGGCCAATGGGCAAGTTTTGATTTCCATTCTACTGGGCGACAAGCTCAACTCCGACAACGTTGAGTTTGGTTTGGAAGGAGGATTGAACATTTCCAGCATCGATGGCCTGGATCCATCTGCCGGCAGAACGGGCCTCAACCTGGGTTTCTACTTCGACTTCAAACTTAGAGATCCCCGTTGGATGATACACACAGGTGTATTGGTTAAATCGAACATGGGTGCAGAAGACATAGAGGTCTATTCTTTGGGCGATCCTGATCTCGATAATATTTTTAGCGATGGAAGCGTTACCAGAAAGCTTGGATATTTTAACGTGCCGTTCATGATGAAGTATCAATGGCCGAATCATATTTTTGTGGAAGGCGGACCGATGTTTGGCCTGATGAATAAATCAACTGATGAGTTTGTATCAACGGTCAAAACAAAGGAGGACCTAACCTACAAATTGAAGATCAAAGATAGATATCATCCCTTGGACGCTGGCGTGATGATTGGCGTGGGCTATAGACTGCTAGGGGGTAACGGGATGAACCTTCAAATCAGGTACTACTATGGCTTTGTCGATACGACCATTGACGATTCAGCGCCAGGCCAATACAACCGGACACTTTATATTAACGTCGGTATTCCAATAGGTGTTGGAAAAAAAGCTGCCAAAGAATGATAACGCTACGTAGGATTACTTAGAACCTATAGTAATTTTTGTATTTATTTAATATAACAAAAGACTACTTGACTCCAATTTCCTGCTGCCTGAAGTGTTCGTTTTTGCAACTCTAAGAACTTATCGATAAAACAAACAACGAGTACTGGCCTGCTCCGTACACGTTCACAGAGAAATAATATTAGACGGTGGTGTTTAGTAATTTCAAAAAGCCTATATTTCTCACACTCTCTAATTAAAGTATGAAAAAGACCCGAAATTCGTCGGCCTGGACTGAGGAGGGTTATAGTCTTTTTGCGAAGGAGGGGTTGGATGGTATTCAGGTTGAAAGGCTGGCCAGGATTCTCGGACTCAATAAGTCAGGCTTCTATCATTATTTTGGTGATCTCGATGGTTATTTCGAAGAACTCATACGGCTGCATAAACGAAAGGCCGACCTTTATTTGCTAGATGTTGCAGATGTAAAGTCTATAGATCCTGAGTACCTTCAAGTTGTTGTCAAGCACAAGACGTCCGTTATGTTTCATATCCATCTGCTAAGAAGTCAAAATAATCCGTCATTTTACAAAACAGCCCAAGTGATTGATGAAAGGGAGGATATTCTTTTGCAGGAGTTGTGGAGCGAGTATCTAGGAATTCATGAGCACCCTGACCTGGCGATCAGATATTTTAACATTGTGAGGGATATGTTTTATGCTCGTATGAGCCATCGGAATATGAATTATCCTTTCCTGCATCACCTCATGACAGAAGCCAGGGTCGTGATGCAACAACTTACAGACAGCAAGTCAGCGTTTCAAGCTGACGAGTATTTGAAATGAAATAGGGTGAGTATAATAGAAAATTACCGTTATGGAAAAAGTAAAGAACTCGCTGGCATGGACCGAATTAGGTTACAACCTTTTTGCAAACGAAGGTATCGATGGTATGCAGGTGGAAAGGCTCGCACGTATACTCCGACTTAACAAGTCGGGGTTCTATCATTATTTTGGCGATCTCGAAGGCTTTTGTTCCGAACTAATTTCGCTGCATAGAAAAAAAGTAAGTCATTTTTTACAGGAGGTGAGTGTAACTGAGAGAATAGACCCGGACTACCTGCTGCTATTGATCAAACATGCCGCAACCGTAATGTTCCAGGTGCAGCTCACCCGAAATAAAAATGGTTATTCGTTCTATGAAGAAAGTAAAAAAGTTGATCGACGGGTCGATATTGCTGTACGCGATTTGTGGACCGATTTTCTTGGCATTCAAAATAATCCCGATCTCGCAATGCGATATTATGATATAGTTCGGGACATGTTCTATACGCGAATTAGTTTTCAAAATCTTAATTATCCTTTCCTGCATAATCTCGTGACAGAAGCCAAGGAACTGGTACAGGAGATTTCAAGACGTGTAGCTGGCGTTGAAGAGCTTAAATCAGTTGACTGAATTGTAGACGATACCGTTTAAAATTTACGCACGTATGGTATTAGTTTTACTCATGTAACGATAAACCGCTGCTAAGAAAATTTGCATGTGGAATCGTAAAAATAACTAAGTAAAAACATATGAAAAAAACTCTACTCACAACCCTGATGGCAGCACTGATTTCCATTGCTTATTCACAAAGCAACAAAGAAGAAGTTGACCTCGTGCAATCTGTGTTTGGCATGGAGAAGAAAGCCATGGCTGCGGAATTTATTAAACTTGAAGGTGCGCAAAAAGATGCCTTCTGGTCGGCATACGATGAATACGAAGCGAAGAGAAAGGAACTGGGAAAGAAGCGGATTGATCTGCTGAACAGGTATGTATCCAGCTACACCTCACTCGACGATGCGAGCACCGATCAAATAATTAAGGATGTCATGGATCTTCAGAAAGAGACTGATAAGCTGGTAGCGACCTATTACGGCAAGATAAAGAAAGGTTCCGGCATAAAGGCGGCAGCTCAATTTTACCAGTTTGAAAATTACATTCTTAGCAAGATCCGTGCGGAAATAATGGAGAACATTCCCCTGATCGGCGAATTTGACGACAAATAACACAGCTTAGTCAATCGACTTCGCAAAAAATCAATTAAAAAAAAATACGCAATGATTGTGAAAAAGAGAAGTGTATCCAATGCTGTTATGGCTATCCTAGTTGTCGTACTCGCGGGATGCTATCCGCAGGGGCCGGAGTATGTTGAGGATCTGGACGTTGTATTAACCAACTTTGAGGATGAGTACGATTTTGGCAGTAAGAGCACGTATGCCCTACCTGACAGAATTGTTAAGATCACCGGTGACGTGGCTGAAGGAGATGACCCGCAGTTTATTCCGGATGCAACCGCAGATCTGATCCTCGCCCGCATTGAAGAAAATTTGACCGCCCTTGGCTGGGAAAAAGTTGATATTAATAATAATCCGGATGTCCTTGTCACGCCGGCTGCATGGGAGACCACTACAATACTATATTATTACGACTATTGGTACTGGTGGTACGGTGGGTACTATCCGTGGTGGGGTTACTATCCTTATTATGCAACTTCATACTCAACTGGAACGCTCTTGATGCGTATGATAGATCCTGATGTCGTTGGTGCGAATGGCAACCCCGTTGTACAATGGGCAGGCGCCGTTAACGGAATTCTGACATACGCTTATGATGCCACACGGGTCAACACAGCTATCGATCGAGCGTTCGATCAATCACCCTATCTGAAAACGAACTAACAAAAATCTTAGCTATGAAAAAAATATTCCTGTTACTCTTCGTTATTGTTAGTATACCTGCCTTCTCGCAGCACCTTACCTCCTTGCAGTATTCCATGGGATTCGGAACGGGTGATCTTGGCGACTTTATTGGCAAACCAAGTTTTCGTGGATTCACTCTTGATTATCGAAAGTTAGTACAACCTAACGTTGGTGTAGGTATCGATGCCGGATGGAACGTCTTCTACAGTGAAAAAGGCTATGACGTTTATACGATTGAAAACTTGTCTTATTCTGGCAAGCAGTATCGATACAACAATCAGATTCCCGTGTTGTTCGCAGTAGACTACTATATGAATTATGATGAGGCAGTTACGCCTTTTGCCGGACTAGGTCTTGGAACGATGTATTCCAGGCGCAATACGGATATGGGACAGTATACCCTAGAGGAGGAAGCGTGGCATTTCGCTATAAGACCCGAGTTAGGAATCCTGTATGACATGAATGAGGGAGTTAGTTTTTCGGTCACCGGAAAATACTATTATGGCTTTGAAGCTGGTGACCTGCCATCACAGGGTTATTTCGCCCTGAATTTCGGATTCGTTTTCAAAAGGTAATTTTATTCGTACTTGTACTAATGCAGTTTCCAAACAGGTCAAAAAAAAAATGGTATATGAAAAAGCTTTTCCTATTTATTGCGCTTGGAATACTGGCTGCTTCGTGCAGTTCAGTTAAGGTCTCCAGTGATTTTGATCGGGAAGCAGATTTTGCTTCTTATAAAACTTATGCTTTCACAAAGGAGGCACAGGAGCTGCCTGTCAGCGATCTCAACCGCAAACGGGTGCTTGACGCTGTTGCAAATGAATTGGCAGCAAAAGGATTCACCAAATCAGATCAGGCAGATGTATGGATTGACATGAACGTACTCGCGGAGCGTAAGCAATCTGCCACGGCGACATCGTCACCTGGATATTACGGCGCGGGATATCGATATGGCTGGGGCGGAGGTTTCTCAACCACTACCATTAATGTTGAAAATTACGTAGAGGGTACGTTGTTTATTGACATGATCGATGCATCAAAGAAACAACTCGTTTGGCAGGGCAGAGCAGTGGGTACTCTTGATCCCGACGCAACACCGCAGAAGCGGGAAGCGAACATCAACTCAGCGGTGAAGCAAATATTTACTAAGTATCCACCTAAGTAGCTAACATGTCATGCCTGATAATGCTAGCAGATAGCCTGAGTATCAAAAACAACGGGCAGGTAGGAGCAACTTTAAGAAATTGTAAGAAAAAGTTTAGCAACATCAACAAAATAGATATGCCATGAGAAACCTTCCGCTGCTTTTAATCGTGTCGATGTTTGTATTGGCTTGCGCTGACAGTCAGCAAGAAAAGACAGACCGGGAGAATATAGCCGTCATTGAAAAGTATATTCAGGCTGTACAATCCAAAGACACTCAAACGATGAGTGATTTATTGGCGGACAATTATATAGGATATGGTCCCTCATTTACCGACTCGACAAACAAAGAACAGGCGATTGCGAACTGGAAAGATGTTGCCGAGAATCTATACGAAAAAATTGAGTACACCCGCACCGTTAATATTGCCGCAAAAGTAACAGATGGCCGTCATCCCGGCAATTTTGTTTCCGACTGGGCAAGCCTGAAGATCACATACAAAGATGGCCGCGGGCCAGTTTTTCTCACTATGAACGCTGTGTACAGGGTTGAAAATGGCAAGATTACGATGAGCCGCACGTTTTACAATGAAGCAGATGTGTTGCGACAGCTTGGCTACGATTTCGTTTCATCCGGTGAATAGTTTGAGAAACACATAAAAGAAAATTTCAATATTATGAAAAGGATGCATTTAGTATATATGGTTCTCATCTCAGCCACTAGTGTAGCTCAGACTCCGGCGGCGGCACCTAAAACCTCATTTGCGAAAAGCCTCGGAATTTATATTTTCCCCGCCAAGAACCAGGATCAAGCCACACAGGACAAAGATGACGCAGATTGTTACCGGTGGGCAGTCGAACAGTCAGGCGTAGATCCTTTAAACCCCACGAAAGTAGAATCTGCGAAAGTAGATACCTCTCCTGACGGAACAGCAGTTGTAGGTGCCGCGAAAGGTGCCGCAGCTGGAGTTGCCATAGGAGCCATCGCCGGTGATGCAGGCAAGGGAGCAGCTATCGGTGCCGTTGTGGGCGGTCTCGCCGGACGGCGCGCAAAGAAGGTGGGGGATGCTCAGGAGCAACAACGGAACGATCAGGCTGCTGCTCAACAACAAGCTGCTATGACTGACAGCTTCAAGAAAGCCTATAGTGTTTGTATGGAGGGAAAAGGGTATACGGTCAAGTAAATCTTTCAAGATTCTGACTCCCGGGCTGCGCCGAGGATCTGTAAGCAAAAAACGGACAGTTAGAAGCAACTTATATTGCAGGGTAGTACAAACTCCATATAGGAAATGATTGCAACAAAGCGATGGACCGTATGCCAATGAAAAAAGCAATTAGCAATAACTCATAGTAACCAACTTAGCCGGAAAGGATGTTCTAAAATTCAAGGGGGGTGCTTGTTTCGTCACGCAACTATTATGAAAGGAATTCGCCTTCTTACGTTGGTTTTATTCATCCCATCCCTTATCCATGCTCAAGAGAACATTAGTGTAACTGATGATACAACATGCGTTCAAAGAGATCTTCCCGAGATCATCCGAGATGCACTTAATAAGCCACCTAAAGAAGGCAATACGGCTTCATTTCTTCTCATACCTATTATTGGTTCAAATCCGGCCACTGGATTTATGCTAGGTGTTGGAGGTCAGTATGGTTTTAAAATGCCTGGAGTTGACACCCGGTTTTCAATGTTGTCGGGAAGTATTCAATTCACATCAAAAAATCAGAAGATCTTTTTGTTAAAGAATAATATTTATACAAAGAACAACAACATTTTCTTTACAGGCGACTGGCGTTACCTGATCTATTCGCAATCCACGTATGGGCTGGGAACCAATGCTCCTGAAGGCGGAGTACTCGACTATCAATACAGTCTGGGTGGTGCCGAAACATCTATAGATTCATTAGCCCAACCGTTGGATTATAATTTTCTGCGGTTTTACCAGGCGGCTTCGTTCAGAATACTGAAACAACACGAAGGCTTTTATGTGGGTGTCGGATACGGTCTCGATCACTATTCTAAAATCACTGATGAAAAGCTCCGGTTAGTGCCGGGCGATTCGGTGATTACCAGTCATTTTGGTTACAGTCAATATTATAAATTCAACACCGGGCGTTATTATGTATCGACATTTAATTTAAATTTTATATGGGACACACGGGATAATATGATCAACCCGTATAAAGGTCATTTTCTCATGCTCACTTGGCGAGGCGGTCCCAAATTCCTCGGCAATAAAAGCCCATCCAGTTTCTTTCACGTTGAGTGGAGAAGTTTCCATCCCCTGTCAATGAAAAATCCGCGGCATCTTGTCGCAGTTTGGTTGATGGGAGATTTCACTCCAGCAGGCAAATTCCCGTATATGACACTCCCTGCTACGGCTTATGATCAGCGCAGCAGGAGTGCGCGCGGCTATTCGCAAGGCCGCTTTCGGGGGAATCATCTGGTGTACGGTGAGGCAGAATATCGTTTCCCACTTTCCTCCTGCGGGGGATTATGGGGAGGCGTATTGTTTGTGAATGCCACCACGGCCAGTAATCCGTTTCAGTCGCTTTCTATATTCGAATCGGTTAAACCCGGCTACGGTTTGGGGCTTCGCCTCATGGTTGATAAGGCCACGCGAACAAACCTCGCTATTGATTTTGGATTTGGTGACAAATCCTCCGGCTTTTATTTGGCGGCAACAGAAACTTTTTAACAAAGAAATGATTGTGGATCAACTTAAAGGCTTGTAACACGACGAAACCAGCGTCGGCTAATTTTTACTACAGGGTAATATTTGCAAAGCACTGATCCAAAAACAGAAAAAAAAGTATTACGGAAAAATGGAGTCTAAGTAGTACATTATCATGAAGAAAGTAATCGCGCCCAGCCTGTATGTGAGCTGCAAGAAAAATACTAATCTGTCCCGCAATTTGTCTTAAATGAATACTGCCAGGATTTTAACAGTCTTCCTCATCCTTTCAGGATTTGCTGAAGTTTTCGCGCAAGCAAGCGCTTTACCCCAACAGGACACCTTGTCAAAGTTTGACAAATTCAACCAGAAGATGGAGCGATTCTTTAAATATGCACCTGCACCGATCATTACATATTCCACTGAAGCGGGTAACACGTTTGGTCTAGCGAAGTTCAACCTCTTCCATCCCTCTAAAAAAGATTCAATTTCGAAGCCTTCTAAATTAGCGGAGGTGTTCACTGTTTCTACGAAAGGGCGGGTGAACATTTCCATTTCTAATGATTTGATACTCAAGCAAAACAAATACATGATCCTGAGTTACTTCAACTACAAAAAGACACCAGAATATATATTGGGAATTGGAAACGATGTTTCGCTTGATGATGTAGAGGAAGTTACCGTTAACCGTTTGAAGTTTGCTACTGCCGCGATGAGACTTGTCAAAGAGAATTACTACGCAGGTATCAGCCTGGACTTTTCCGATTACTATGGTATAGAGACTGATTCAAATAGTTTTTTGATTCGTGAGAGTGTGAGCGGTTTGCACGGTGGGACCAATGTAGGGGTTGGGCTCGCCGGCGCCCTTGACAGTCGTGATAACCGTTACAATGCCTATAAGGGTGCTCTCTTATTAACCACCATCACGTTCTATCCAAAATTTCTTGGAAGCCGTTATGAATTTACGAGTGTCTACGTTGATGCCCGAAAATATTTTAACGTATGGCGTAAACATGTCCTTGCAATACAGGCCACGACAACGTACACTTCAGGTGACGTACCCTTTTACGATCTCGCCCTGATGGGAGGAGAGGACAGAATGCGTGGCTATTATAAAGGGGCCTTACGCGATAAAGTTCTGTTTGACACCCAGGTTGAATATCGTATGCCCATTTGGAATATTTTTGGACTGGTTACCTGGGTGGCTACTGGCCGTGTTGCTGATAGTTATAGAAACATGTCCCTGGACGGGTTTTGGCTTTCGTTTGGCGGCGGAGTGCGCATACGCGTGGATAGTGAAAACAATACGAACCTAAGGTTTGATATGGGATTCGGGCCGGGCGGAGTGAGCGGGTTTTATTTTAATTTTGCAGAAGCGTTTTAAATCGCTTTTTTAAGATATAGCCCATACGTCGAAAGGCACTGAGAATCGCGAAGTGTATTTTGTATTTCTTAGTTCATTACTGTCTTGGTGGCTAGTGATATTAAAATAATCCGGCATGCCGATGTGCTACTTTGGTCAGCTGAAGCAGAAGCTGCAATTCGCAATCTCTAAGTTGCACGCGCCCGAGTGAATGAGGTAAGAAGCCGCGCTGCGAAAAGTGATTGCTTCGTCAGAGCACTAGATGTTGATACACAACCCATCACGATGCCGGCTGCAAAGTATGTCTTAGGAGAATACACGGTCCCGTGGACCGATAAAACCTATGCCAAGTAAGCGGTAAGATTTGAAAGGCGCGTTGAGTTGGCCGTGGAAGGCCACCGATTTCTTGACCTCGTAAGATGGGGAGAAGCCGACGTTGTTTTGAATCGCTATCGGGAGATTGAATTCGCAAAAAACGCCAACTTGCGTTAAAAGATGCCAACTTTTATCAAGGGTAAACATGAATATTTGCCGATACCAGAATCCGAAATAATCAATTCATCAAAAAAATGGTGTACACACGTTGATACAAAATACTGGATACTAATAAGTTACTTCCCTTATGTTGACGTGAGAATATAACCAGCAGGGGCGTAAGGTCTGTACATCATCAGTACGGCGCAAATTATTAGCGTGCACATGGGCACATTGCAAAAAAGAGCTGTGAATCGGAATTAAAATTGATAAAAAAAGTTTACCTCCCGTCATCGTATCCTATTAAGGTTAGAGTTGCAGACTTCTCTCCGAAAGCCAAATGTTACCTAACAATCACTTATTAAACCGAAACCATGTCAGGCGTCTCCATTACTTATCCAATTACTCCTGCAGGAGTAGATGAAGCTATTTTACAGCCATCCTCATCATTCAAACAAGAAGTTTCAAAAGTTTTACTGGCCATTGCATTTTTTATGCTCACTTATCTGGTGTTAATGGCAGCAGCCATCGCGTTGGCCATTCTGTGCGCATCTGGCGGATTTTTGCTCGTCATTAATTTCCCCAAGATTTTTACGTTAATGATTGGTATTGGACTGATCGGACTGGGCGTGATGGTTATCTTCTTCCTGCTCAAATTTCTATTCAAGCGAAACAAAGTTGACCGCTCTCATTTGATTGAACTCAAAGAATCTGATCAGCCAGAACTATTTGCTTTTGTCAGGAAACTGACTCAGGAAACGCAGTGTCAATTTCCCAAAAAGATTTATATCTCTCCAGAAGTTAACGCGTCGGTATTTTACGATTCAAGCTTTTGGAGCATGTTTCTGCCGATACGAAAAAACTTGCAAATAGGCCTTGGGTTGGTAAATTCCGTTAATCTGAGCGAATTTAAGGCAATCCTGGCGCACGAATTCGGACATTTTTCTCAGCGAAGTATGAAGCTCGGAAGCTACGTCTACAATGTAAATCAAATTATTTACAATATGTTGTATGACAACGATAGCTACGGACGCACGCTTGAATCCTGGGCTAACATTAGCGGATACTTTGTATTCTTCGCAAACATTACCATAAAAATTGTAATTGGTATTCAGTGGATATTGCAGCAGGTATATTCCATCGTCAATAAAAGCTATATGGCGCTCTCCAGGCAGATGGAATTTCATGCCGATTCGGTATCCGCTTATGTAAGCGGATCGGATCACTTGGTAACTTCCCTCCGGAGGTTAGAGGTCGCCGACAGCGCCTATAACCGCTTGTTCGGATATTATGACCTTTGGTACAAACAAAATTTCAAACCCGATAATTTGTATCCTCAACATCATGCCATCATGAATCAATTTGCCAAGGAGCAAGGTATTCCCGTAGAATACGGCTTACCTCAGGTAAATGCACATTCTTTCGCAAATTTTAACAAGACACGGCTCGTGATCAAAGATCAATGGGCGTCGCACCCAAGTACCGAGGATCGGGAAGCACACCTTAATCGATTGAACATACGGACCGAAGCCATAAAGTCATCGGCATGGGTTCTTTTTCGGGATGCAGAAGTATTGCAAAAACAGGTCACAGAAAAGATTTACAACGGCGTAAAATTTGAAAATCCGCCCCAGGTGCTCGACGTTCAATCCTTCCGTAAGCTCTATTCTGAAGAAGTCGAAAAATATCAGCTTAATGAACGATACAAAGGTTTTTTCAATGATAGGGATATCAGTCCAATTGACCTTACAAATATTGATGCATCCCCGCGCACAAACCTTGATGAAATTCTAGACGATCAAACTCTTAGCCTCCCGCATGTGATCGATGGACTTAAGGCGGATATCCAGAATCTCGAACTAATTATTCAGGGCACAATACCGGTTAAGACATTCGAGTTCAATGGCAAGAAATACAAGAAGGTGTCGACAGCTGAACTTGTTTGTCAACTCAGACAAGAACTTGCGGCATCTGAAAATCAATTGGTCACAGCTGATTATAATGTAATATCCTTTTTTATAAAGGCTGCTGAGAAGCATGGCCAAACCGACCGCCTTCGCGATCGCTACCGTGAATTATTTCGAGTATCGGCAAGTGCGGAAGAAGATTTGAAAAACTACACACAGCTAATGAACGACATCAATCCGATCTACTATGATAACCTATCCTATACAGATATCCGAATTATAATGGCCAAAGTCAAGAACAACGAGGTGTTAATCAAAGACAGGTTAAGGGAATTGTTTCAGGAGGGCAGCGGTGCTGCCAGGTTTATAACGGATGAGCAGAGAAAGACGGTAGAGGATTATCTTTCTAAGAATCACGAATATTTTAACGAGCCGGACTTTAACAACGAAGCGCTGATGTTACTGAATCAAGCGATGAGTATTTACCAGCTTGTCGTATCAGAAAGAAGGTTTATACTGAAAAAAGATTTGCTGGAATGGCAGCTTTCTCTGGTAGATCGTTAGCTTTTAAGATTCTGTTTTTAACGCATCTTCCATTAGGATTGTGCGAAAGCATGAGGAAATTAAGGCATTATTTGAAGCTTCATACAAGTTTTTGATTTTTTTGGATAATGTAAGATATTTGCTCATGCCAAATTCGATGAGACAGGAAAATATAATACTGCAATCATTCCTGAAGGGAATAGGTATTTCCTGTGTTCTTATATTTTTTCAAATTGTTTTTTCGGCTAGCGCCCCCCGTGATAACCTCGCTAAGGTCACTAAATATGATAACAACCACAATGTCCCCGTCGACGCAAAAGAGGAAATAACGATTTCTATTAAATCCAGCAGCCTTCATTCTACCGGCTGCATCGAAATCTGTCGGGAGACATTATATCTTTTTGAAATACTCTTCAATGTAAGAGTTAATTTAAATCAGGAGCTGGTTAGTGTACCCTTACCGTTACTTACATATTTACGCACTCTATTCACGGCGGTCATTTCAGTTAACGCTCCCTGACCTTCACTTACATTTTAACGAAGTAGCCGGTATCGAATTTTCTTTGATATCGGATTAATCATTTATTCCATACTTAAAAACGAATCTTTATGAAAAATAAAGGATTGATTATCGTGTTAACGGTATTTATTACAATACTGTGTTTGTACTATTTGTCGTTCACATATGTTTCACTCGGTGTTCGAGAGGAAGCGATTTCTGCAGCTACGGACGCAAATGGAGTTGTAGATCTCAGTAAAAAACAAAAATATCTAGATTCGATCTGGAATCTACCTGTATACGATCTATTTGGAGCGGAGTATACCTACAAGGAGGTTAAGGAAAACGAGCTCAGTTTAGGGCTGGATTTACAAGGGGGAATGCATGTGACATTAGAGGTTTCTCCTATAGATATTGTCAAGGGCTTAAGTGCAAATAATAAAGACTCTTCATTTCTCAAAGCATTGACAACGGCCCGTGCGCGTCAAATAAGAAGTGAGGGAAATTTCAGCGACTTGTTTCTTGAAGCATACCGGGCCGAAAATCCCGGAAAAGGACTAACTGCGGTTTTCGCAAATTCGACGACAAAAGGACGAATATCTTCAACTGACGATGACAACAAAGTTATCCAAGTAATTAACGATGAAATTGAAAATGCAATTGATAGGTCCTTCACGATTCTGCGTAATCGTCTTGACCAATTTGGTACTTCCCAGCCTAACATTCAACGTTTGCCTGGGACCGGCAGAATTCAGATAGAAATACCCGGTGCCGACAACCCTCAGCGTGTACGCAAACTCTTGCAAGGTGTAGCGAAGCTTGAATTTTGGGATGTTGTTGAGGCATCAACCCTTAATAACTCACTCTTGGCAATAAACGATGTGCTCGTGAAAGAAGCAAAAGCTATTCCTTTTAAGACAGAGGATGCTATTGCAAAAGAAGGCGACCTTTCAACGTTGCTTGGGGATAGCGTCGCAACACAGCCCGACACTGCAAAGTCAGAAGCTTCGAAAGGATTGGATTCGTTGCAGAATTTGAATATATCTCCTCTATTTTCCTTAAGCACGCCTCCGGGCACATTTAGATACGGTGTCAGTGATACAGCGAAGATAAATGCTATTTTCAAGAGATCCGATATCAGGAATCTGCTACCACGTACTATAGGAATTTTCTGGGCGAACAAACCCGAGAAGGATCAGGGAGGTAAGGAGGCGCTTGAATTATTCTTCTTAGATATCCGCAGGGATGGTAAAGCCAAACTTGATGGCACAGTAATAACAGATGCGCGCAACGATCTGGATGAGTTTGCCCAACCCGCTGTAAGTATGACTATGAATGCAATGGGTACGCGCGTGTGGGCGAAATGGACAGCGGAAGCTTCAAGCAAAAGCCCGAAGGGCAGAATTGCCATTGTACTTGATAATACCGTTTATTCAGCGCCATCGGTAAACGGAGAAATCCCAAATGGCAATTCTCAGATTGCAGGCAACTTTACCCAGGAGGAGGCGAAAGATCTGGCCAATGTGCTGAAAGCCGGTTCATTGCCAGCGCCAACAAGGATTGTGGAGGAAGAAATTATCGGACCAACGTTAGGTGAGGTTGCAAAAAATCAGGGTATTTTTTCAGTAGTCTGTGGGTTAGCTCTTGTCGTCATTTTTATGGTGGCTTACTATGGCAAAGGCGGCGCGGTCGCAAACTTCTCATTAATTTTCAACCTATTTTTTATACTTGGTATTCTGGCACAACTTGACGCCGCCTTAACGTTACCTGGAATTGCTGGTATCGTGCTTACGATGGGTATGGCAGTTGACGCCAACGTTATTATATACGAACGGATACGAGAAGAACTGCGGCGGGGAAAGCGTCTTCGGGAAGCTATTGACCTGGGGTTCAAAAGGTCGTTTTGGACAATCTTTGACTCCAATATTACTACATTCTTAACGGCCCTTATGCTTTATATTTTCGGCCAGGGTGCTGTAAAGGGATTTGCAATCACACTGATGGTGGGTATTGCTAGTACATTCTTTACTGCGGTCTATATCTCTCATGTCGTTATCGAATGGATGGTTGCTAAAAAAGGTGACGATAGCAATGTTCATTTCAAGACTTTCATGTCGAGCTTTGTTGTGTCCAATGTTAATTTCAATTTCATTGCAAAGCGGAAATTTGCCTACATCTTTTCTGGCGTATTCATAGGTATTGGATTTTTAACAATTGTCCTCCAGGGCCTAAACTACGGTGTTGACTTTAAGGGGGGCAGAGCATATGTCGTAACCTTTTATGATCCCGTAGATGCAACGGAACTAAAAAATGACTTAACCGAAAATTTTGAAGGGGCAGGAACAGAGGTCAAAAATTTTGGTGGAAACAACATTGTTAAGGTTGTTACATCCTATATAATTGATGATGAGGCGGAAGTGGCAGATGAAAGAGTCAGGTCGACACTAATCAACGGCCTTGAGAAGTCAACCGGTCTGACCTTTGTGGCCGACGATACTAAAGTGGATCCAAAACATTTTACGATCTCGAGTTCAACGAAAGTGGGTGCTAACGTTGCAGATGATACAAAGACTGCTTCTCTTCAGGCTACATTGTTGTCTTTGCTTGCAATATTTCTTTACATTTTGCTCCGGTTTAGAAAATGGCAGTTCAGTGCTGGCGCCGTCTTAGCACTTGCTCACGACTCATCCTTTGTTATTGCTGCATTTGCTATTGTCGGAGCATTAGGAATTACCTTCGAGATCGACCAGGTTTTCATTGCTGCAATTCTTACTGTTATTGGTTACTCGATTAATGATACGGTAATTATCTTTGACCGTATCCGCGAGTATATTGGTCTGGGGACTTCTCATGAACGCGAGAGTATCTTTAATAGTGCGATCAACAGCACGCTGAATAGAACCATCATAACTTCGGGGACAGTATTGCTGGTAATAATATCACTTTTGTTTTTTGGAGGGGAGGGTTTACGAGGGTTTGCGTTCGCTTTGCTGATAGGCGTGGGAATTGGTACCTATTCATCCGTTTTTATAGCTGCCCCGGTGGTGCTTGATCTTGAAAGAGTCCAAAGGCCGAAGGTAAGCCAAAACCTAAGTACAACAAGAGTAGCCGCAAAATGGAGCAAGTAAATGTTCTCGTCACGGTTTGATAATGTGAGTTGCTGAAATGGGTATCCGGACCGTAGTAACGATACCCTTCAAGACAGAGCAGCATGAAAAATAAGCCGTCAAATGCATTAACTAAATCTTAGTCTCTCAGTTAAAATGTTTCAGGACTAATGGTGATGCCACTATATCCTGCGACGCCCTGTGATTGTCGCCGGGGTCATAAACGGGTTTTATGATATTTGGGATACAGCATGGGTCGATATAAGAAATGGTATCTGTCTTCTAGATAAAATAGAGGTATTTGTAAATCTTCAGGAGGATGAACAGTTAATTTCTAAAGAAAGAGACAATGGCAAGCCGTATCTAGCCAACGCTATGATGCACAGAATCTTCTTTAAAAATCTTCCTGTTTGCTTCCACCATTGCAACCGTTTAATCATGATAACTCAGGCAATTCAGCTTGGATTTTCTAACCCATTTTCTGTGAAAGGTTAAAACGTTCCGCTGCATTATCCCAATTGATGATGGGAAAAAGATTATCTACAAACTCAGCCCTTCTGTTTCGATATTTTAAATAGTAGGAGTGCTCCCAAACATCAATAACAAGAATGGGTATGACGCCCCATTGTGTTAGCTTTTCATGGTTCTCACATTGCAGCACAGTGAGCTTTTGTGTGTAAGGTTGATAACCTAAAATTCCCCAGCCGTTACCATCCACACCCTTTGCTGTTTTTGAAATCAACACCTTGAGTTTATCATACGTTCCAAAATCTTTTTCTATTTGTTTTAGCAAGGCACCCGTTGGATCACTTTTCTTGTTCGTGAGATTTGTCCAGAAAATTGTATGGAGTATGTGTGAGGAGAGATGAAAAGAAAGTTTTTTTGTCCAATAGTCTACAGTCTCCACGTTGTTTTCACCCAATGCCTTTTGAATCATCTGCAAATCCTTGTTAGCGGCTTTTACTGCATCACCATGATGAAAAGTGTAATGAAGATGCAACGTCTCCTGGTCCATTGAGGGTTCAAGAAAGTTCTCGCTATAGGGTAAGGGAAGCAAAACAAAATTCCCGTCTTTATCAGTAATTTTGTCCATTCCTGTTTGTTGAAGACTTTGGGAGAACACGTTGTTTGATGGGAGCAAAGACGCACTGGTTAAAATGGCCGAGTTTTTCAAAAATTCATTTCTCTTCATATCGTTTATTTTATTGCCTGGTCAAAGAGTCAAGCAGGGGATTGAGCTTGTCAAGAATATCATCTCTTAATTTTTCAAAGTCATCGTTCACAGATTGGATCTGTTGCCAATCCTGAACCTTACTTTTTCCCTGAATAGTTTCGGGTAGAGGATAGAAGAGAATGACCTGATCGGCCTCATCTGCATCCTCCTGAGATAGTCTTTGAGGCACGAATTTTTCATCGAACAGATTATCTTGGACTAATAGTTTCTTTGTCTTTGGTGAAATTTTCTGATCAGGATTCGTGCCGCGGGAGACGGCCTCCCAGGGGAGATTTTTTTCCTTTGCAAGCTTGTTAAAATAGGCAGCAGCAATCGTACTTTTTGCGGATCCGTGTTCACAAACAAATACGATCTTCTTAGTTTGGGCCTGAGCGGCCGCAGTAAGGAGAGGTACAAACAAAATTAGTCCGAATAATTTCATAGATCTTTGTTCCCGATTAAATGTATCCTGCGACGTTGGTTTTACTCTGCCACCAATTGTTTTTGTTAATATGATAGGCATAAACGCTGGGATCATTATACAATGATATGAAACCTTTCGCGTCAAGGATAGAACGAAAGTTACTTTTGGATTCTATTTACTTTTTGCAAGACTTTTTTATGACAGGCCTTGCGTAATCGTTCTTTGGAAGGGCATTAGGTTTGATCGACCTCTGAAATGTTGAAGCGGTTCAGTTACTCGAACGTGTTTTCAAACATTCTTAAGGTTGGTTTCAATTTCACGATTAAAGAGTTGTTATATTTATCAAAATCAAAAATATTGGCATGGAAGAAACCACCGATATATTCGGAATTCCTGTTCCATCCACAGATAGAGTCTTTTTGACGTTCGTCGTAATTCATATTCTGGTTTCACTTGTGGCCGTTATAGCTGGCCTGCTTGCAATGCTTAGCGATAAAGTAAAAAAAAGACATCCATTTTTCGGGCGAATCTATTTTTGGTCTATGGTTTTCGCTTTTGCAACGATAGTGATATTATCAATCATGCGCTGGTCGCCTAACGTTCACCTCTTTGTAATTGGAACGCTAGCAATAACATGTACATACTTTGGATATCGGTTTGCCAGAAACCGCAGAAACCATTGGACCCGTCTTCATACAATTTGCATGGGTCTTTCTTACATTTTATTGCTGACTGGATTTTATGTTGACAATGGAAAGAATTTACCTTTCTGGAATCAATTTTCTCCTATATTTTTTTATGTATTTCCCTCCGCTGTTGGAATCCCTATCATCCTTTATGTGCTATTTAGACACCCGTTAAATAAAAGAAGAGTATAAGCACATTGTGGTCATATCGGAACTTTTTTGCTTCCCACTCAGTAGCTAATTCAAATCTGATAGAATGAATCCAACGCTGTGCACATTTTCAATTCTAATATTCGAGTCATGAGCAAGATACTTTCTGAGTTTTGCGATAAAGACATCAAGACTTCTGCCCTTGAAGTAATCACTTTCTCCCCAAAGCGCAATTAGTATTTCGTCTTTTTTTGTTATCTGATTTTTGTTCAAGCACAAGAGCCGGAGAATTTCATTCTCTTTTGCAGTGATCCTTCTTATTGAATCACCCCTCGCTAACGTTTGATTCTTTGGATCGAAGTTGAATGACCCAATTTGAAAAAGTGAGTCCTTAGTCCCGGTAGTCTGTGTCGACCTTCTTAGAATAGCTTTTATTTTGTAGAGGAGTTCGAAGGGTTCAAAAGGTTTGGTGATATAGTCATCGGCTCCTGATTGAAATCCCCGGATCTTATCATCCAATAGGGAACGGGCTGTGAGAAAGACAATGGGTATATTTTCATTTCTTAGTCTGATCTGTGTTGCCAGGGCAAACCCATCATAGTCGGGCAACGAACAATCGAGGATACATAAGGCGAACAGATCAGAAATAAAAGACTGAAGACCCGACTTCGCTGTAGTGCATAGTTTTATTTTGAATCCCTCCGACTCAAGAAATCCCTTTAACAAAAGGCCTGCATTCGTATCGTCCTCAACAACTAGAATATTTTCTTCCATTGTTGCATTTTACCTGATAGGGAGCTGAATAACGAACCTGCACCCATTTTTTCCGTCTGAATACAATGCCAATCGGCCGAGTTGTTTTTCCACCAAGTTCTTGGCCAGGTAGAGACCCATTCCGAAGCCTTCAACACGAGATTTTCCATTTCTGACCCTGTAGCCCTTCTTAAAGACGGATTCCGTTTCGTGTCCAGGTATGCCTGGCCCATTATCGGTTATTTCTATTACAATGCGATCGCTTGTATTTTTTGTTTCAATCTCCACAACCGGGGCAGTATCGGCGTAAATGATGGCATTGTCAATAATATTATTAACAGCGCTGGAAAGATGAATTTCATTGCAACTAATGATATACCTATGTGCGTCTAGCGATACAGTGATTTTCCCCCTGACTTCTTGAAGCTTCAATTGAAATGATTGCACGGATCGACGAATAAGCTCGTGGACATCAACGTCGGTTTTATTAACACCCGCTGCGAGGAGGGAATCGACTGAGGCCACACCCAAGATCTTTTTTGCACGGTGTTTTAGTTTACCTGCTTCATCCTGGATTATAGATAGATATTGCCTGCTTGTCTCCTTAACATTTTGATTTTCCCGATTAAACATTGTTAAGGCAACTGAGATGTTTGATATAGGTGTCTTCAAGTCATGCGCCATTGCATTTACAAAGTCAATTGTTTCTTTTCTAATATTCCTTTCCCTTGCCAAGGCGCGTAAGGTGCTAGTAAAAACCAGTGCCAGCAGCCCGAGCATGATAACGGAAAGGATGAACGTTCCATTTACTTGGGCCCTGATAAGCTCGTTTTTTGATGGGATCTTCAGGTCGACTAGAACATTCTGCACACCCTCCTTAGACGCAGGGAAAAGCAATGCCTGATTCGAAGGTAAAGGGTTTTTTCCTTCTTCCAATGTATAGCGGGAAAGGGATGTTTGAAATGGAACATCGATGTTATAGAACAACAAGTGTTGATTGATCACAGAATCAATCATTTGTTTCTTTTGCTCTGTCAGCCTCAGCTCAAACGAACTTGGGGAGCGGGCTACACAACTTTCCAAGGCAGAACACATTCCCCTATCCTTTGACAGTACATCCATAGCACTGCACAGGGCCATGTTTACCCGTTGATTGAGAAAACCTTCTTCGATGCGGGCTGATTGAAAAATCCAGGAAACCTGAGTTACGAGAATTGTTCCGGTCAATAACAATAAGATCGCCGCGTATAGCCAAATCCGTTTATGTTGCATAACCCAACCGAATTAATTTAATATCCCCAAAATTAACGTGAGATACTGATTTCCCCGTTTGAGACCGCAATTTTAACTTTTCGTTAACGCTTTTATAACGTTTTATTGGCCCAGCCAGAGGGGGCATGCTTCGTAAATTTGAAATAATAATTAAAACGCGCTTCCTATGAAAAAGCTCTGTATTCTAATCCTGATAGCAGGAATCCCACTATTCAGCATCGGCCAGTCCTGTGACAAAGCTGCGTCGCAGTCGTGCTCAAAAACGTCGTGCGGCCCAGACGGTACTAAAAAAGAAGAGGCTGCAATAATTGGTGTGATGCGATCAGACCTTCAGAAAGTGGTGATTAAAATGTCTAAATCAGAATTGTCATTTGACAAGCATGTGTCAGAAATGAAGATTGAAAAAGGATCAACTGACGATGAAAGTCTTTTATACATTTCACAAGCGGTCAATGCTATCCGCTTTGAACTCTTGAATAGGATTGAAAAGTCTAAATTAATCGCGTCACTAAAGGATTATCAACCCTCCGGGTTTTCCACGAAGCAACAGATGGTCACGGCACTGAAAAAGGAAATTGAAATGCTAACAACCCAGGTTGAAAGACTTTAGCAAATGAAACTTCGGATATGGGTAAGCCTGACGTTAGCAATAAGCTTTTTCGTATTGGCTATATCAGGTTTGCTTTCTTTTTTTCGTCCGTATGACAGAACAACAGCAGCGATTCATTCGATCTTTGGATTCTTGTTCTTCTGCTCAGCAGTTCCTCACATCTGGAACAATCTAAAAAACCTCAAATCCTACATCTGGAAATAGGAACATGTTCTTCAGAAGGGAATTCTTAATTGTTTTTTTTCTTTTGACTGGTTTGTTCTTGTTTTCATTCTTCGAACTAAAACCAGTTAGAGAACTGATGGATTGGAGAGCATCAGTAAATACATGGAGAGAAAACGAGGTGACGATCTCGGGTTATGAGCTCTATGACAACACGGAGGGAAAAGAAGCGGAATTAACCATTGATTTTCTAGCAGGAAAGCACTTCTGGAATCCCCAGTTGGTCATATGGCTGGAAGATTCAATCGGAAATTATATAGAGACGCTATTGGTAACCAAATCCACTGCCAGAGGGTTATTTTATGCTGGAAGATCAGCGTCAAATTTCAAAGAGGCGGATAATCGAAAGGCTGAAGAAAAGAGTCCAACACGCAGAGTTGATGCGTTGCCATACTGGTCGCACAAACGAGGCCATCTATATGCAGATGGTTTTTATTCTCCGCCCCCCGAGACGCCGTTACCCGATGCCATTACAGGGGCAACGCCAAAGGAAAATTTTTACTTCAAATCCGCTTCTTCATCTCTGCAAGAACTAGGCACCTTTAAGGTCCTCATTGAGGTAAACGTTGCTTTTGATGAAAACGAGTTCTATTCAGAATATGATTTTCTGGACGATTCTCTCTACCATAGTGGTACTGGACTACTAGGGCAGCCGTCGCTAGTCTATGCAGCCACCATAAACAGCTCCGATGCCAATCGATATTACGTAGCCACTTTAATCGGCCACGGTCATCAGTCGGGAATGACCGGAGAATTAATGCGGGAAACTCAAACTTTGACAACTGCAAAATATATTGTCGAAAGAATTGTTATTGGCGTGAATGAAGCGTGGTACCAGCATGTGAAGTAGTATTATGACATTAACTGGCTTGATGTGGTATTTGTTAGACCAATGCAGTATTCAATCTGGTGTTACCGTTGCATTTCACTAACCAATATTTGAGCAACTCAAATTTTAAACTCCATGAAACGCCGAGTCTCAACCTCCGACACTCAGACCGCCGGAACTCGGGGTCTGAAAATAAACGCAGCTGAAATTACACCCGCGACAATCATTCCATAGTCTTCGTAGAAACCGAGATTAAGCGCTGCAGAGGTGCCCACCAATGACCATAGCAATGGAATTACAAGGAGAATTCTCGTTACCTTATTTTCTGCAAGCAAGAGGATTCCAAATGTGAATATTGTCGTCGGACATGGAAGACCAAATGTAGGTGCATAAGGATACGTGTGTCCAAGAACGATTCCAATTATAGGATATGCAATCAGGGCGTAAAAAATTAACAGTACACTAATTGAGCTACGAGCATTGAAAGAAAATGTGAAAGTCAGTTTGTAGGAGTAGGTCAACAGAAATATTGCCTGAAGTATAAACAAAACTCCAAATAAATAGGCTGCTTTGTTAATGGTTGTGAAAAATATTAAGTGGTATACTATACCCATCCACAACCAAAAAAATGCCAAACAGTAAGTAATGACCTTGCCTGAAGTTTTTGGCTTTTTAATTATCAGGTAGATAACAAGCAAAGCAATTAGATAAAATAATGCCTGCGCTGGAAATACAGCATTGTTATAATTTTTGAAAACCTCCAAAAATTGCCCTTGTGTGAATGGTATTTTCATCAATTGGCAGAAATTTGATAAAAATACGTCCAGTCAGTATGTTAATTACTGATTGTTGTCATCGATCCATATGACAATTGTTAGGCTACCAGGAAAACTAAAGTTCAAACCCAAGCAAGCGTTTTGGCCTGCTCCGGAATTACGTTCTTATTCACTATTCTTTGATTTTCAGCATTTGCGCATTGATGGCCACCACAATAGTACTTACGCTCATCAGTACAGCGCCCATTGCAGGCGAGAGCATAACCCCTGCGTTATAGAGGATTCCCGCTGCTAATGGCAGTGCGATTACGTTGTAACCTGTTGCCCAAGCAAGGTTCTGCATCATTTTCCGATATGTTGCCTTACCAAAGAGCACGAGACTGGCGACATCCCTTGGATTGCTATTTACCAAAACAATATCGGCTGTTTCCGCAGCAATGTCAGATCCCGACCCTATTGCAATACCAACATCGGCTTGGGCGAGAGCGGGAGCATCGTTTACACCATCCCCCGTCATCGCCACGAACTCACCTTTTGACTGAAGCTCTTTTATCTTTTCCAATTTCTGATGTGGCAGCACTTCAGCAATAAACCCATCCATCTTGAGTGAATTGCTTACGGCCATTGCCACTTCTTTATTGTCGCCCGTGAGAAGAAGTGTTTTGATGTTTTGTGCCCGGAGAATTTTGATCGCGTCTGCAGATTCAGGCCTGATTTCATCCGCCAATGACACGAATCCCACGACGATATTATCAACGACAAGGTATACCCTGGTTTCAGCTTTTGAAGAAGATAATTCTGCGCTCATGTTGTTTTCTTTCAAATAACCAGGACTTACAACTTTTACATCTCTTCCATCTACTACTGCTTGGATTCCTTTTCCCGTAATTGCCTTGAAGTCTTTTAGCGCGGGCAATTGCTGATTTAATTCTTTTGATTTTCTCATTATACCCGTCGCGATAGGATGCTCGGAATTTTGTTCGAGGGTGGCCGCAAGATTCAATATATCTTCTTTCCTGTGTTTTGGGTCAACAGATTCAAAGCTGACAACATTGAATTCCCCCCGCGTCAGTGTGCCTGTCTTATCGAAAACTAATGTGGAGATCTTTCGTGAATTTTCAAATGCGGTCCGATCCTTGATCAGAAGTCCGCTTTGCGCTGAGATCGCGGTCGATTTTGCTACGACGAGCGGCACCGCTAGCCCTAAAGCATGGGGACAGCAAATTACAATTACAGTAACCATGCGTTCCACCGCGAAAGCAAGATCTTCTCCGATAACCAACCATGTGACTAAGGTTGCAACACCGGTAACTAGGGCGATAATTGTTAACCATTTAGCCGCCTGATCAGCCAACAACTGTGTTCTCGACTTTGAATTTTGGGCGTCTTGTACCAGTTTGATCACTTGAGCGAGGTATGAATCTTTTGTCCTATGCGTTACTTTAACTCTTAATGCGCCCTCGCCATTAATGGAACCTGCTATCACCTTGTCGTTTATTTCTTTTTCGACGGGCTTCGACTCGCCGGTAAGCATCGATTCATTCAAATAACTTCGTCCATCCACAATCTCCCCATCGGCGGCTATCTTTTCTCCCGGCTTGATGAGTATTACATCTCCTTCTTTCAATGTGTCGGTCTTAACTTCAGTGATGTGATCGCCGTGAACGAGGTGAGCGTCTGATGGCATGAGCTGGACAAGTAGTTCCAACTCACGCGAAGCGCCCATTATGGATTTCATCTCTATCCAATGTCCGAGAAGCATGATAAGAATAAGAGTTGCTAATTCCCAAAAAAAATCCATTCCTTCTAATCCGAATATGATCGCAACGCTATAGACATAGGCTACTGTGATGGCAACCGCAACTAATGTCATCATTCCAAGCAATTTGGATTTCACTTCATTCACAAGGCCAGTGAGAAACGGCCATCCGCCATAGAAGAAGACGAGTGACGATAAAATAAGTAGAATGTAGTCTGATCCTTGGAATGTCCAGTCAACATTTAACCAATGCTGTATCATTGGGGAAAGGGCCATGATGGGAATTGTCAGCGCCAGTACGACATAGAAGCGTTTTTTAAAATCATCGATCATTCCAGCGTGTTGGGCATGTCCGCCTCCTCCATGTTGGGCATGTCCATGCATTTCATGCGAAGAGTGTTTCTCCCCGATATCCGGTCTGTGGTGTTCATGTCCAGCGTGCATCGCCTTCACGTTCGGTTCCTTAAACTGAATCAAATCCATTCCGCATTTGGGACATTTCCCGGGGTTATCCTTAATTACTTCAGGATGCATAGGACAGGTATACTTGGTAGGCTGTTCGTGGGTCATGATGTTTTCAGTTAGTGGAAACTTTTTAAAGGATCTATACGATGCGAAAGTTGAGCATCATTCCATCATCTTCGTGTTCAAGATTATGGCAATGGAGTACAAAAACTCCCTTGTGTTCGGGAAATGTCATAATAACTTGTACTTTTTCACCAGGCATGACAAGGACCGTGTCTTTCCAACCTTTTTCCGAAGCAATGATTTGGTTTCTTCCTCCCATTCGATGGAGTATTTGAAATTGTACACTGTGAATATGCATGGGATGTATCTCATCGCCCATCATATTATCGAATTCCCATATTTCAGTTGTTCCCGCTTGAACGGTTTCATCTATTCGGTGCATGTCAAATGTTTTCCCATTTATAGAATGTCCGCCGGACCCACCGTGGCCACCTTCACCACCAGTCATTCCGGAAATGTCAAACGTCCGGGTTTTAACAGATGTATTTTGATCAATCAATTTAATGTGAGACAAGGTTTGGGGTAACGTGAACGTATGAGCTGAAGTTCTTTCAATTTTAAACTTCAGAAGATTAAAACTTTGTCTGCCCTGGGCGTTGTATTCGCTGAATCGATTACTTACTAAATAGACCTCTTTTCCCGCAGGGTGATCCGTGAAGTTAACCAGTACATCTATCCGCTCGCCTGGTGCTACAAGAATACTTGACACTGTTTCTGGCGCCGTCAATAGACCTCCATCTCCACCAATTATATTCATGTGTATCCCACCTGTAATACCTAAATTATAGACTCTTGCCGTAGAAGCATTTAAGATTCGAAGCCGATACCAACCAGATGCAACCGAAAGAAATGGTGCATGTAATCCATTCACCAGGATTTGTTCACCCAGGTAGCCGGTCATGATCTCTTCCTCCGTTGGCGAGTAGTCGAGCCTGCCTCCGTCAAAACGTTTGTCTTGAATGATCAGCGGAATTTCAAAATCACCAGATGGCAAATTAAGCATTGTTTCTTCGTCATCATTCACTATAAACATGCCCACCAGACCCATAAATACCTGAGACGCGGTTGATCCATGAGCATGCGGATGATACCAGTATGCTCCTGCCCGTTGATTAATTGGAAGAGAATAACGAAAAGAGGCTCCGGATGCTGTGACATCTTTTGGATGACCTTCCATATCTTCAGGGAGGATCAGTCCATGCCAATGGATATTTGTGTCTTCCTTTAACTCGTTATGAAGAGCAACATTTATCGATTCTCCCATACGTGATTGAATAGTTGGACCAATCGTCTCAGTGCCATAAGAAAGGATTTCAGTCATTTTACCTTTTAGGAGTTGGCCGGAGGTTCGCTGAGCATGTAGGGTTGCACTTTGCTTCACGACCGATGGCATCGGCAAGGGCCTGTCGAATAGGCCTTGTACAACCCAATTCGGTTCGCCGATCATATCTTCTTCTGTATGGCAGGCTTTCAAGAATAAGGAAGCACCTGTGAGAGCGGTTATTCCCTTAACGCTTGATCTCCTCAGAAATTCTCTGCGTTTCATAATATCAACTATTGAAGTGTTTTTCTTTTATTGATCCACATTACTGCATAATATCGAACTATGATTTTTATTTCGTTTTTCATTTGATAGCCAGAAAACCCGTCCATTTCTACAACTGGCCTTCATCATTTTAATGGCTATGTCCAGCCATGGGGTCCGTTCCCTTTTTCAGTATGATTTCCGAGTAGAGAAGATATGCGCCCGTTACGGCTACCGTGTCACCTTCCTGAAGTCCCTCAGTTATCTCTACCTGATCAAATGTTTCGATGCCAGTTTTTACCATCTGTGGCCTGAAAGTATTATATCCTGATTGCAGGTAAACGTGACTTCCTTGTCCATCCCGAATAACTGCGTCGGAGGGTATTGCGATTGACTCTCGGGAAGAGTGTGTCAGATAGACCTGGGCAAATTGTCCTGGCCTGAAAATGTTGTCAGGATTTTTGATCGAAGCACGCATGATCGTTATCTGTGTGTTGTTTCTGAATTCAGGACTTAGAAAGGTTACCTTTGTTTCGATCGTGTTTGCTTCAGTCCCACTTACCCTTACGTTTATCTTGTCGCCAACTTTTACAAGCGATGTTTCATTGGGATACAATTCTGCTTCAACCCACAATGAGCGGATGTCTTCGATCTTAAAGAGTGAGGTTCCTTCACTCACATATTGACCCTCAGCAGCATTCAGTTCCGTTACGATTCCTGAAGATGGTGAGAAGAACGTAATGCGTGGTTGTAACGAGTTCTGATTTAATTGACTTATCTGAGATTTTGCAAGTCCGTACAATAGCAACTTTCTTTCTGCGGCATCTAGAAATGACTTATAACGTTTCTCTGTTTTTATGGCCTCATATTGTTCTTTAGCCAATAGGTATTCCTGTTGCAGCGTTAAGAGCTCTTCACTATACAGTACATATAGCGGTTGCCCCAGCCGGGTGCTCTGGCCCGTTTCTTTAATTAGCAACTTTTCAATGCGTCCCGCTGCTCGGCTGCTGATGACTTCACTTCTCTCTTCATCAACTTTTATTTGTGCGTTGATCGACACGGTCTGGCCGACAGGTTTTTTGGTAACGCGTTGAATCGTTATGTTCGCCAATTTGATCTGGTTGTTAGTAAGCATTAGGTCGTTGCTCGCTTCATCAGTTTGTGTAATTTCTACGAGATCCATAGCGCAAATTGGACACTTGCCGGGTTTATCCCGTACAACCTGCGGGTGCATGGAGCAAGTGTATTTTACAACCGGCTCTCCTGTTGCGCGATTATGTTGGTCGTGTGCGTCCTGGCTCTTCTCAGTCCGGTTCTGTTTACTTTGTTCCGAATGCTCGTTTCGGTGCTCATTTGAACAGGCGCCTAACACGAAGATGGTAAGTATGAATGTTGAAAATGTTTTCATGTCACTTCAGCGGTTTAATAAAGCTTTCGCTGTCCACAAGATATTGTGCGTTAGCAGCAATTTCGTCCGAGGAAGCAAGTCCACTCTTAATTTCAATCAGGCCGTCAGCAGCGTTACCCACTACTACCAATTTTGGTCTTAATACGTCGCCATCTTTCAGAAAGACTACTTTTTGACCTCCGAGATCGAGCACGGCTTCTTTGGGAACCCACATCCCTTCTATTGTGTCTAGACTTATCGTTGCATTTACAAGATGGCCGATATGCAGGTCCTCGGTCTTATTCGTATATACTCGAATCTTCATGAACTCTTGCCCCTCTGTGAAGAAGGGTTGAATGAAATCCACCGTGGCGATGTCTTTAACATTGTTTCCCATATCTAGTACAATCTTGTTGCCTTCCCTTACGATTCCACTATAAGATCCTGGAAGGTTCAACTCAATTCTAAGTGCATCTGAGCTTGCGAGCATAAACAATGTTTGACCAGCCCTAACATAGTCACCTTCGCGAATTATTGACCCGCGGGTGTCACCGGGTGCGGACTGAGAATTTGCCATGGATGAAGGTGACGTTGATCCCATGCCGTCGTTCATTTCGCCACCACTTGAATTCTGCGCCGACTGCGTAGTTGGTGGCTCCGGTTGCCCTGTGATCAGATATCCAGAATAGGGACTGTAAACACTAACGGTGTTGCTTGCTTCTCTTTTTCTTGTCAGTTCATTAATCTGGCTGGTAGATAGTCCCAGGAGCTCTATTTTCCTCGCAGCCGATTCAATCAATGATTTATTCTCAGAGTCATTTTCCAAAAGAAAAATAAGCTCGCGCTGCGCTGTAATTAATTCAGGGCTGTAGATCTCGGCAATCTTCTGCCCCTTTATTATTGGCTGAAATTGATATTTCAAAAAAATTCTTTCCAATCTTCCACCCACGCGGGCAGGAATTGCATAAATTTTTCGGGTGTCATAGGTAACTACACCGTAGGCCGTAACATTTATTGGTAGCGCTTTGTATTGACCCTTAATGGTTTTGATCGATGACACAACACTTTCATTGGGAGACTTAAGCAATCTTGACAGGTCGCCCGTTATTTCGACTTCTTCGCTGGGCCTTGCTTTTCTCACAAGCTCCATTCCGCAAACAGGGCATGTTCCAGGCTTGTCGGACACCACTGTTGGATGCATTGGGCAGGTGTATGTGTCAGCATGTTTGGAATGATCAACACTGTGTCCGCATGAGGTTAATACTAGTAATGCGACAATCGTATATATGTACGATTTATTTCTCAAGTTCCTTTTCATAGCTTACGATCATTGAGTAATACTCTTCCATTTTTTCCAGGTAGTCCATTTGAGCCATATTCATTCCTTCCCATCCGTCAATGACTATAGGTAACTGCTCACGGTTCTCTTCATATGCCAGCATAAGTGTTTCATAATTCTTTCTTAATGACGGAAGGATTTTAGTTTCATAATTATTGAGTTGTTGCTTCATGCGTACGATCTGTCTCGCCATTCCCGCCAGCATTCCTTTCGTCTCAACGAGAATGGCTTCGCGACCTTTCTTCATCGCCTCGATATCATAATGCATGCCTTTTACTTCTGACTTATACATTTTCGAAGACCACGGTGCAATCGGGATAGAAACCATCGCCATAGCACTAAATTGATTGGGCATGTTTCCGACGGGCTGCATGTGATCAAATTTTATTTTAAAATCTGGCTTAGCCTGGAACTTTTGAAGCCGCTGGTTAAGACGCATCACCTCGATTGTTTGATCGATTTGCCTGACATCGCTTCGTTGTTCACTCAGTGTTGTAGTATCAAATATTATTTGGTCCGGGTTAAAATCAACGATTGTCGTGGTGTCGATCATTATTGTATCTTCGGAAGAGATTGACATCAGTGCCTTTAATCTATAACTATTAGCTTCGATATCGGACTTAGTCATTGTAATCATATTTTGAACCTCGCTAAGCCTTCCTTCGGCTTTGTAAATGTTTCCAAGACTACCTTGATTATAGGGATAGCGGATTTTGGCGAGCTTCAACATAAGATCCATGATCTTCTCGTTTTCCATTAAGACTTTTAACTTCTCTTCTGCTACCATCCATTGGTAGTAGTACGTTTTTGCTTCCGTGCGAAGGTTGTTGAACTGAATTGATCTGCCTTCCTTTTCAATACCAGCGCGTGAACGCAGATAATTTCTGTTTGCATTTAGCTTGGCTGGATTAGGAATTTCTTGTTCAATTGAAAACATCCACATGCCTTTATCTCTTTCCTCCATCATCATTTGACTCGGGTAAGGATACATAAACGTTCCAGCGCCGACCATTGGAGCCATCCAACTTTTTGCCCCGGCGGAATACTCATGCAAGGCTTTAACCTTATTATCGTATTCCTGAAGCATTGGATTTTTCTTGTCAATGATGTCCAGGACATTCTCAAGGGTGAGCATCTGCGCTGAGGTTGAAATGGCTAAGCTCAAACAGATCCCCGCGAAGAAAAACGATTTCTTAATGTTGTACTTCATATATGTCCATTTTTCCAAATTTTCTAAGTTCATATTCTTTGGTCATCAGGAAGATGAGTGGAGTAACCAGTAGGATATGCGTTGACGATGTCAACACTCCACCAATCATTGGTAACACGATAGGTTTCATAACGTCGCTCCCAACTCCGGTGGACCATAGCACCGGAACTAGCCCGAACAAGGCAACACAAACAGTCATTAGTTTTGGCCTAAGGCGTTTGGCTGCACCTGCAATCACATATTCCCTAAGTTCGTCTCTTGTAATTGTGTCCCTTGAATTTCCGCGCACCCTTACAAGCTGTTGCATGGCGTCATTCAAATAGATAACCATCACTACACCGGTCTCTACTGCGATGCCAAACAGAGCAATGAACCCCACGGCTACAGCAACGGATAAATTCACCCCCCAGAAATAAATCATATAAGCTCCTCCGATCAATGCAAAGGGAACGGTGATCAGGCTAAAGAATGCCTCCCGAATTGACTTGAAAGCGAGATAAAGTGATGCGAAAATGATGAGCAACACTACAGGTACAATGATCAGCAGGGTTTGTTTCCCCCGAATAAGATTTTCATATTGACCGCTCCATTCCATGTAATACCCATTCGGAAGCTCACCCACGTTTTCGCTTAGTGTTTGAATGGCTTCTTCTACGGTACTTCCCAGGTCTCTGTCTCTTACATTAAAAAGGACAGCGCCTCTGAGCATGGCGTTTTCCGACACGATCATCGGTGGACCATTCTCGAATTTTATGTCGGCGACTGCAGATAGGGGAATAGTCCCAAGTGCAGGGGTTTTAATTGGAATGCGTTTGATTTGCTCTATATTGCTCCTATAATCTTGTGCAAGTCTCACGCTGATGGTAAATCTTTGACGCCCTTCAATGGTTTGACCAATGGTAGAACCGCCAATAGCTGATTCTACGATCATGTTCACTTCATCCACGTTTAAGCCATACTTTCCTAACGCGTTGCGATCAACCTCTATGTTTAAATATTTTCCTCCTGTGATTGGATCTACGTAAAGATCTCTAACTCCAGGTACGTCTTTCAATGCGGATTTTACTTTCTCAGAAAGTGCAGCTATGCTGTCGAGGTCTTGTCCGTACACCTTAACACCCACATCGGTGCGGATACCTGTTGCCAGCATATTAATTCTATTGATGATTGGCTGGGTCCAACCATTCACTACTCCTGGAATTTGCAACTTCGCATCGAGCTCGTTGATGATTTCATTTTTTGTTACGCCTTCTCTCCATTCTGACTTTGGCTTCAGCATGATAATAGTTTCGATCATGCTGATTGGCGAATTGTCCGTGGCTGTGCTTGCCCGTCCTGCCTTGCCAAGAACCTTATCTACCTCTGGTACCGACTTGATGATCCTGTCCTGAACCTGAAGGATACGTTTCACCTCCTCATTTGAAACATCTGGTAAAGTAACAGGCATGAAGAGTATGGACTGCTCATCCAGCGGGGGCATAAATTCACTGCCAAGACTCATGACAAGGGGAATACTGATAAGGAGAGCCAGGATGTTTACACCTATTGTGGTCTTTCGCCACTTCATGCAAGTCCGGATAAGCGGTTCATATACTCTTTCCAGAAACCTGTTTATTGGATTCTTTCCTTCATAATTAAATTTGCCTTTCATGAAGAAGGAGATGATAACCGGTGCAAGCGTGACTACAAGGATTGCATCCACCAACATGATAAACGTTTTTGTAAATGCCAGGGGGTGGAAGAGTTTTCCTTCCTGTCCTGTTAACATGAACACCGGCAGGAATGAGGTGATGATAATAATGGTGGAATAAAAGACTCCACGTGAAACCTGTTTAGAAGATTTCTCGATGATTTGCATCCTTTCGTGCTCATCTATCTTTACAAAATTTCTATTGAACAATCTTTTAGCCATACCCTATTTTTTAGTTTCAGGATTTAATTCCGCAAAACGTGTCGATAAATTTTTGTAAGAGTTCTCCGCCATGATGATTCCATTATCCACGATAACGCCAATTGCCAGTGCAATACCGGTTAGGGACATAATGTTGGAAGTAATTCCAAATGAATTCAACAAAATAAAGCTTGCTGCGATTGTAATCGGTATCTGGATAATGATGCTGACCGCACTTCGCCAGTGAAACAAAAATACGATCACGACCAACGAGACGACGATCATTTCCTCTATCAATGTCGTCTTAATGGAAGAGATTGACTCCTGTATCAGTTCACTTCTATCATAGACAATATTGAACTTCACACCTTCGGGGAAGCCCTTTGCGACTTCCTCCATTTTCCTTTTCACACCAGTTATTACCTCATCAGCGTTTTCTCCGTAGCGCATTACTACAATGCCTCCTACTACTTCACCTTGACCGTCAAGATCAAATATTCCAAGCCTTGTTTCGCCGGTCATCTGAACAGAGGCAACATCAGCCACAGTTACCGCGGTTGCGTTGACGGTCTTAACAGGAATGTTTTCGATTTCTTCAATAGACTTCAAGTATCCGCTCGTCTTTATGATGTACCCAATGTCGCTCATCTCGAACTTGCGCCCACCTGTTTCGTTATTATTAGTGCGGATGGATTGTATGACAGCTTGAGCCGACAAGTCATAGTAAGTCAGCTTATTCGGATTGAGCGTTACCTGATATTGTTTTTGGAAACCCCCAAAGGATGCAATTTCACTTACGCCAGGTGCATTTTGTAGTGCAAATTTTACATACCAGTCCTGAAGTGCCCGTTGTTCGCCAAGATCCATCCCGGGAGCGTCAAGGGTGTACCATAGGATGTGACCGACACCTGTTCCGTCGGGCCCGAGCGTGGGCGTTACCCCTTCCGGAAGTAACCGGGTGGCGTAATTGAGTCGTTCAAGAACGCGTTCACGAGCCCAATACACCTCAGTATCATCTTTGAAGATCACATAAACGAAGCTCATACCAAACATAGACGATCCCCTTACATACTTCACCTCGGGGAGGCCTTGCAGATTTGTAACCAACGGATAGGTTACCTGGTCTTCTATGATCTGTGGACTGCGTCCTGTCCACTCAGTAAACACGATCACTTGGTTTTCGGATAGGTCAGGAATCGCATCGATTTTGTTCACGCTGACAGAAAAGATGCCCCAGGCGAACATTCCTGCAGCAATCAACAGGACTAAAAATCTGTTGCGAAGGGAGAAAGAAATTAGGCTTTCTATCATAACTAAAAATGAAGGATGTAAAAAAGAGAGACTTGTAATCGCTTGGGTAACGCGCTTACAGAAAGAGTGGAACACTCTTCAAAAAAGAAGGGAAAAAATCAGATCAGGAAAACTTGATGATCGACGGTTAAGTCCCATGATCGCAAAGGCGGATCATAATCGTAATAGTCAATGCGGGACAATGGCGCTGAAGGTATGATTTCTGATATGGCCACGAGCGTGCGTTCACAATCAATAATTTCAAGACCAAGAATTTGAAGTTCAGATATTGAAGCTTTCAAATCATCACCCTTATGAATCACAGTCTCATCCTCGCAGCAAGGTGCTTTTGTATGTCTATGGCAGGGCGGAAGAGTTTTTTCCTTTTCACACCCGTCAGGCTTTGCAAGCAACGCGATATTCTGAATTTCACCCATACAAAAGTGTATACCCACCATGAAGTTGGTGGACGAAATCAGCACCAGGATGGCTAGCATTAGACTTGATATGGTTCGAGCCGGCTTCATTTACTATTCAAATGTAACGGATTTGTGCGGATTTGGATTTATACTTTAACGATATTCGCTTGTGAAATTCCGGGAAAAGGTCCTAAAACTTACTTATAACGCAGTTTTTTTTCTTATCCCTCCAGAACTCTATAGTCAAGTTGTCCTTTTTTTGTGAGTTCTCTTTCCCTCACATAAGCATACATAACTGGAAGAACGATCAAAACGAAAATTGTGGATGTCAACAAACCGAACACAAAAGGAATTGTAATTGGTTTCATCACATCGCTTCCAGGCCCTGTCGCAAGCAACACGGGCAACAAACCAATAACATCTACGAGTACGGTCATCAGCTTCGGACGAAGGCGTTGAACAGCGCCATCATATATTGCGTCCTCAATGTCTTTGTTGGTAAGGTTGCCATCGTCGTGATTTTTAATTTTGAAGTACAGTGAGTTGTTGAGGTAAACCAGCATTAGCACGCCAGTCTCCACCGCAATTCCAAATAGTGCGATAAATCCGACCGCCACAGCAACCGAGAAGTTTACTTCGAAGAAATATAGCGAGTAAGCCCCTCCAACGAGAGCCACGGGAATACTAGACAACACAATCAACACTTCCCTAATATTGGTAAAAGTGAAGTACAGGATGACGAGTATAATCAATAACACTATCGGAATGATTACCATCAATCGGTTTTGAGCCCGGACCTGGTTTTCGTACTGCCCGCTCCATTCAAGGTAATAACCTTTGGGTAAATTCTGCACAGCTTTTTCAAGACGTTCCTTAGCATTCGAAACAGTGCTTCCCATGTCTCTCCCCCGGACATTAAATAGCAGTGTTCCTCTTAACATCGCATTTTCAGAGTTGATCATTGGCGGTCCTTCGGTGATGCTGATTTCAGCAACTGTTGAAAGAGGAATCGGACCAAGTGATGTCTGAATTTGTATGCGTTGGAGATCGTTGAGCGTGTGCCGATAATCTTGCGCAAACCGCACATTCACAGAGAAGCGCTCGCGTGCTTCGATGGTGGTAGTGGTGCTTATCCCTCCCAGGGCAGTCTCAATGTTCATGTTTATGTCGTCAGTGCTTAACCCGTATCTCCCGATAGCATCTTTGTTGACCTTTATATCAATATATTTTCCTCCAACGATGGGTTCGACATACAGGTCAGCCACTCCCTCAAGGCCTTCCAGATGTTTCTTGAATTCGTGCGCCAACACGTTTATCGAGTCCAGGCTTTGACCGTATATTTTTAAGCCCACATCGGTTCGGATACCGGTAGACAGCATGTTGATCCGGTTAATGACGGGCTGCGTGAAACTGTTGATCACTCCTGGAATGGCTAGTTTGTTGTTGATTTCCCTGATGATTTCGTCTTTTGTGAATCCATCTCTCCATTCGCGTTCGGGTTTCAGGATAATGATTGTTTCTATCATGCTCATGGGTGCGTTGTCCGTTGCTGTATTTGCCCTCCCTGCTTTTCCAAGAACATTATCAACTTCAGGAATTGATTTGATGATCTTGTCCTGAACTTGTAAGAGGCGTTTTGCTTCATTGTTGGAAATATCTGGAAGCGTGACGGGCATAAATAGAATCGAGCCTTCGTCGAGGGGCGGCATGAATTCAGTACCGAGATTCAATACAACTGGAACACTACCTAAAACAAGCACTAAAGCAAAAGCAAGTGTGAGTTTTTTCCACTTGAGGCACCACCTTATTATCGGTCCATACATCCACATGAAGAAACGACTTACAGGATGTTTATTTTCAGGCCGGATCTTTCCCTTTAGAAAGATTGTCATCAGCACAGGCACAAGTATAATGGCTACAAGACCGGACCCGATCATCGCAAAAGTTTTTGTCCAAACTAAGGGAGAAAACATTTTATGTTCCTGACCGGTAAGGAAGAGTATCGGACTAAAAGAAACTAGCGTCACGAGAATAGAACTTACCACCGCTTTTCCAATAAGCTGCGATGATTTTTCTATTTTTTCGATTCTTTCTTTCTCTTCCATCGCTAGGTAGTTTCAGTTTCACCACCGATCGACTTCATAGCGTTTTCTACCATGACGATTCCGGCGTCCACAAGGTCACCCACAGCAAGCGCAACTCCAGCAAGGGACATGATGTTGGATGTTATTCCAAACCAGTTCATAAGAATGAACGCAAAAAGTACCGATACAGGAATAGTAATGACAACGATCAAGGCGCTTCTTACATGAAACAGGAATAAGAAAAGTATGACAGCAACGACAATGATTTCTTCGGTGACTGCTTCACTTAACGTTTTGATTGTTGCTTCAATCAGATCGGATCGGTCATAAGCAGGCTTAATGCTTACACCTTCGGGCAAACCATTTTTGACATCGTCGAGCTTTGTTTTTACGCGGTCAATTACTTCCTTAGCATTTTCACCATATCGCATAATGACTATTCCCCCCACTTTTTCGCCTTCGCCATTTTCATCAATAATTCCAAGGCGCAATTCACCACCCATTTGCACGGAACCAATGTCTTTTACGGTGATCGGCGTCGCGTTGACAGTTCTCAGCGGAATATTTTCGATCTCGTGAATATTTTTGATATAGCCCGTACTCTTGATAATGTAACCGATATCCGACAGTTCAAATTTCCTTCCCCCTACTTCATTATTGTTAGCCTTTATTGTATTCACTACTTCCATTAAGCCAATGTTATAATATCGGAGCTTCAAGGGATCTACCACGACTTGATATTGTTTTTGATAACCACCATAGGACGCAACCTCGCTAACGCCCTCTACCGTTTGGAGCGCAAATCGAATGTACCAGTCCTGCAGGGCGCGTAGTTCACCGAGATCATAACCAGGGGCATGCAATGTGTACCAATAAACGTGGCCTAAGCCTGTACCGTCTGGCCCAAGAGTTGGCGTAACGTTCTGAGGCAGCAGCCGCGTAGCATAGTTCAGGCGTTCCAACACCCGGGCTCGAGCCCAATAAATGTCTACAGCATCTTCGAAGATGACAAAGACGAAGCTCATTCCGAACATGGATGAGGCTCTGATATTTTTCACTTTCGGTATCCCCTGGAGATTGCTTGTTAGAGGATAGGTTACCTGGTCTTCTATAATTTGTGGATTCCGCCCCATCCATTCCGTGTAAATGATAACCTGATTTTCAGATAAATCTGGAATTGCATCAACCGGTGTATTGATCACTGAGTAAATACCATAGATTATCATCATTGTGTACATGGTGATAACGATCCACTTATTTTTTAGGGACCAGGAGATGATAGCCTTTACCATGCGGCTTGGATGTTAGAAATGATTCTTAATCTAGGGATTTCGAGCGTTTGTTAATATGTTGTGTAAGCAATATCTGCACAGACCAGTAGCAAATTATTATGAAACTCTTCTGCCTTTGTAAGCCGTTGCCAGTATTCCATTGGTTCGTTGCGCGACGGCAGTCGTTGTGTCATCCCAACCAATGAATAAATAATCCTAGTGAAGTCCAAGGTTTCCTGATACTTTAGTGCAGAACGGCCGAAAACCCTGGAATACAGATCATTTTCCT
>JAICGJ010000029.1 GCA_025923195.1 Chryseolinea sp. | reverse complement strand
TCCGTAATGCTTTGAATTGGATTCTTGGCAAAATTCCCGCCTTGTTCGATGTAATAGTATTGAAGACCTGCGCGTGAAGCTTCCGGCAGAATGACCGTAAAGTCAATCGACCCATTGCCCAACTCCGAATAATCGCGGCTTACTTTGTCCATGTCTTTGATGTGCCACATCACAAATCTTCCAGGTTGCTTGCTGATCAGTTCGGCAGGGCTGAGCTTTGAAGAATGCATCACCCAATAAAGGTCCAGTTGGAGCTTTACCAAACCCGCATCTGTTTCTCGCATGATAATATCATAGCCGTTTTGACCGCCGTGATCAATAAATTCAAAATCGTGATTGTGATACGCGAAGCCAAGTCCCGCTTTATTAACCCGTTCGCCTATAGCATTCAGCTTTGCTGTGAGCAATTTAAAATTTTCGATCGTTCTAAAAGCCGGGTCTAACCATGGCCAGGTAATGTAGCGTTGTCCAAGGGCATCTGCTCCTTCTATACACTGGTCAACATATCGCGTCATGTCGTCTGATGGCCTGCCAAAGAACTTCGTAAAGTCATAATGTCCGCTGGTGGTTATCATGTCATGATCACCCAGAAGTTGTTTGAATGCAGAAGCTTTTAATCCATAGTACTTTACCTGATCCGGATCAAAACCGTAAGTCTCGCTATCCCGGTACCCGATGGCGGCAATTTTTTTTACAGTTCCCGCCACATCTCTTGCCAAGGGTTCGCGGACTGTAAACAGCTGCAACCCCATTCGATATTTTGCAGCGTAAAACTGAGCAAAACCAGGCAATGCCGCGGCAGCGGATAGAAGGGAGGTTGACCTGACTATAAAGTTTCTTCGGGTGACGAATTTCTCGTGGTTCATTTCGGGTTGATAGCGTTGGATCTGTGGGCAAGTTAGTCACGTTATGAATTCAATGGTGCTATTTGACAAATCGGTTTTCTAAAAAAACCCGGCTGCAAGGTGTAAGAGCTTGAGTCGGAAGTTAAAGCCATTTTTTATCAGGGATTACCCCTAGAAACCTTCTTGATTCCCTGATTTCATAAAATCCGTTTGTTCCTGATTTTCGACAGTTAAACGATCCGTACATTTGATACAGGTTTAAATGACAGTTGATCCACCGTTACTGCCGCTGAAGGGCAGAGGTGAAGCGCACGGTACACAGGCACACTGTGGTTTTTTGGAATGATTGGCTCAAGTTAGGACAGGATGGGGGAAGTCTACAGATAATGAAAACGAGGAGAAGAATTTCAGGCGAGATCGCATTATATCAAACAGTAACCATAATATTTTATTGCGCATTAACACTGAGTGTAGCATGGGCGTTAAGCATAGCGTTACGTTAACTTATCAGCACACCGTTAAACTTCGGTAAAAATCCGCTGACTCGCTGACTACTGCGACTGTTTCGAAAGCCGTATTGCTTCTTCAACATCGAAATCAGGGAAAGACTGATCACGATCCGAAATAACAATAGGCGGCATCGGCAATTTCAGATTAAAAAGAGGATCATTCCAGCGAATACCCCGCGCATGGTTTGGCTGATAATTCTGAGAAATGTGATACGTAAGTTCTGTGTTGTCATTGAGGGTGTATATTCCGTGACCGATGCCTTTTGGCAGATATAACATCCATCGTTCCTCGGCATACAAATCGATGGAAAACCATTGTTTAAACGTGGGCGAAGCAGGCCGGATGTCGACAACATAATCCCGCAAAACTCCACGAGTACAACTTACCAGCTTTTCATCTTCGTATGGTGGAGTTTGGAAATGCATTCCGCGCCAGGTGCCTTTCGTATGATTGAAGGATACGGCAGATTGCTTAAAGTTGAAGTGAATTTGCTTTGCGGCAAAATCATCCTCACTGTAGATGCGCATAAAGTAACCGCGGTCATCAAAAACTTTTTCTGGTTTAAGAAGGTATACCCCCTCCAAGGCTGTTTTCTCAAGGATCATAAGAGCTTATTAACGTCTTCGCAATAAAACAATTCACAACATAGCCGGAGTAAATTTCCGGCGGGCTTCAGATCTGCGCCACCATGAGCTTGCAACACTGAAATTCGCTCAAATTACCCAAAATTCCTCATACATGCTGACGACCGGACTTGCAGGATGGAAGATTTTGAATGGCCAGCGGTATTCGCAGATCTTCATCCGTAAGTAATCTTTTTTTAGCTGATCCTCATCCTATTCACTAAATTTAAGAATAGAGTAAGCTGTTATCGCTAGTGCTTATTTGCATTATATTGGGTGGCTAAAGCCTATCAGTAAATTCTGATTTCTATGAAAGTGTTGGTGATAGAAGATGAGTGGAAAGTGTCCTCCTTCATTAAACAGGCCCTTGAAAGACAATCCTTCGTTGTAGACGTGGCTTACGACGGGAATATAGGCGAGCGGCTAGCGCTGAGCCGCGATTATGATGTAATACTGCTAGATATAATAATCCCCGGGATAAATGGATTCGAACTGTGCAAAATTCTAAAAAAAGAAAAACCTGCGCTTCCTATTATGATGTTGACGACCATGAGCACGACAGCCGACAAAGTCATGGGATTTAATTCTGGTGCCGACGACTACCTTTTGAAACCATTTGCATTCGAGGAGCTTATCGCTCGCCTGAAAGTACTGGCTAAGCGAGGAGCTCTTGCCGCAAATACTACGGGCTCTTTGTTAAGATATGAAAATTTGAAACTTGACGTCGTTAAAAAAGTAGCGATGCGACCCGGAAAAGAGATTAAACTTTCCGCCAAAGAATTCAAACTCTTGGAATTTTTTCTGCGCAATCCGGAAAAGGTGGTTTCACGGACAGAGCTCGCAGAAAAAATCTGGGGTATAAAATTTGAAACTGGCACCAACGTCGTAGAAGTGTATATCAATATGCTTCGCAACAAAATTGATCGAGATTTCGAACCTAAGCTCTTGCACACGCGTATCGGATTAGGTTATGTATTAAGCAAAGGATCATGAATATTCGGATCCGGCTTACGGTTCTTTTTTTTGCTATCGTAACAATACTCCTTGTGGTTGTTTCATTTGGCGTATACTTCCTTTCAGAGAATTATCAGTCCCGAGATTTTTATAGACGCCTGCGTCACTTGGGCACAAGTGTTGCCCAAGGTCTGTTAGATGTTAATGAAGTAGATGTTGACTTCCTTGACCAATTGGAAACAAAAGGGCTGGCAATGTTACCAAATCAAAACGTTGTTATATTCAACGACAAAGAGGAAATGATCTATGCCACTAATAACGTGCCCGCTATTTCCGTAGACGCGGATCTACTAAAAAAAATTAAGGCCGAAAAAGAAGTCCGCTTTTCGAAGCAGAGTTTCAAGGTAATTGGATTCTTGATCACCGCCGATGACCGACAGTCTACGATCGTGGTCGCCGCCACCGACGTACATGGTACAGAGTCTCTTCGTCACTTACAAAAGATCTTATTGATTACATTTTGCATATCGACTGTTTGCCTAACTATATTAGGCTGGCTCTATGCCGGCAGCATTCTAGCTCCCATCAATAGTATTATTCATCAGATGAGCACGATTTCGGAGGAGAACCTCAGTCTTCGATTAGATGAAGGAAAGAAAAGCAGCGAAACAGACAGGCTTGCCATAACATGCAACAATATGTTACGTCGCCTTCAGAGCGCATTCTTGTCACAAAAAAATTTCATCGCCAATGCCTCACATGAGATCAAAACTCCAATTACGATCATGTCTTCCCAAATTGAAGTTTCTTTGTTTCAGGATCATGACAAAGACCACTACAAGGCAGTATTGCGTTCCGTGTTGGAGCATTTACAAGGATTAAATTCACTCTCCACGCAATTGTTACTGTTGGCTCAAACAAGTACTGACAGCCCGCACACCAAATTGTCGGCCTTGCGAATCGACGATGTGCTTTGGGAAATGAAGGATGAACTATTGAAAGCATCTCCAGACTACCTGGTCGATATCCATTTCAATTTCAATCCAACCTCAGAGTTGCTTCTTATCGAGGGCGACGAACAATTGATAAAAGTAGCCATGCTCAATCTTCTTGACAATGGATGTAAATATTCCGATGATCACCGCGTTCATGTGCTACTCGATTTTAAGCCGGGCAACAGACTATTGATAACATTTCGCAACAATGGCCCGGGCTTTACCCCCGATCAGATAAACAAAATATTTGCTCCTTTTTACCGCGCAAACGCGGACAAGAAGGTCAAAGGGCATGGAATTGGTCTCTCTCTGGTTTACAGAATTGTTGAACTTCACCGTGGCACCATACATGTCGACTCTATTCCAGGACAGAGTACGCAATTTACTATCGCCTTTCCGATTTATACATCTAAGCAGAACCATAGGGGCTAGCGATTTCACATGCCCAACACCAGTCCCGTTGCTTAAGAAAAAATGGGGATTTGCACTCGTAGCGAACTTGTTTCCCGAATCTGATTTAATAACATTAAAATCCTATTAAATCGGGATTAAAGTTAATGTGGAGAGGAAATTAGAATAAGATAATTGAATAAATTTTCTATTTGTAAGCGGTCACACTTCTGATCATTTTATTCTTATAGCAAAGCATTTCCGAATGGAAGATAACTTTACTGCAGTTGGTGAGCAGATGCATCAACTAATTACCTCACTCTATCCGATTTGCCGTAGCATTACAGGTGATGGTGTGCGGCAGTCTTTTGAAATCATAAAGAAATTCATACCCCTTGCAGTTTATGAAGTTCCGTCTGGAAAGAAAGTTTTTGACTGGAATGTACCGAAGGAGTGGAATATTCGTGATGCGTACATCAAAAATACTCGTGGCGAGAAGATCATTGATTTTAAAAATTCAAACCTGCACGTCCTTAATTACAGTATTCCCGTGCACAAAAAGGTACAACTGGCAGAATTGAAGGAGCATCTTCACTCGATTCCAGAGCATCCTGACTGGATTCCGTACAGAACATCTTACTATAATGAGGCTTGGGGATTTTGTATCTCTCACAACCAACTAATTTCGTTAGAAGAAGGGGAGTACGAGGTGTTCATAGATTCGTCGCTGGAAGAGGGATCGCTCACATACGCTGAATGTTTTATACCTGGCAAACTTTCTGATGAAGTGCTTATTTTTACACATACTTGTCACCCGTCCCTTTGCAATGATAATCTTTCAGGCATAAGTCTATCTGTGTTTCTGATCAGGCATTTAATGCAGCAGAAGCGTAGATACTCGTATCGGTTCGTATTTGCGCCCACTACAATAGGTTCCATTGTTTGGCTAGCCGAAAATGAATCGAACGTATTTAAAATAAAGCATGGCCTGATTTGCACGTTGGTTGGAGATACAAATGAATTTACCTACAAACGATCACGCCAACACAGCGCAGAAATTGATCAGATCGCCGAGTACGTGCTTAAGAGGAAAAGTACGGAAAACAAAATCATCGATTTCTTCCCTTTCGGATATGATGAGCGCCAATTTTGCTCTCCGGGTTTTGATCTTCCCGTCGGAAGGATTAGCCGGGCCACCTATGGCGTGTATCCAGAATACCATACATCGGCCGATAACTTGGAATTTGTCAAGGCTTCTGCGCTGCAAGAGTCGCTCAATATTTTTGAAGAAATCATCGAAGTGATAGAGACCAATAAAAGATACATTAACCAAAGCCCAAAGGGTGAGGCACAATTGGGAAAGCGTGGTTTATATAGCGTGATCGGCGCTAACAACGAAAAAATGCATTTTCAACTTGCATTGTTATGGGTCTTGAACGCTTCCGATGGCAGCCAGTCCTTGCTTGATATAGCGCGCAAAGCTAATATGAAGTTCGAGGATATTAAAAATGCCGCTGACCGGCTATTTGAATGTGGCCTGTTGAAAGAAAAAGATAGTTAACATAACATCCTCAACAGAGGGGCAACTGAGTTTATTGATGATCTAACGCCGCACAGTTGTCTCCTTATATTGTTCCAATATCATACTATCCTAATTAATGGGATCAAATGAACGTCAAAATGTGAAACAACTGACTTGATTGTGTCAACGCTATAATATCTAGCTCACTACATGGCACGAGTACCTTAAGGAAATTCGTAAACTCTTATGTTTTCGTAGTCAACTTTTTTTGATTCCTCTGTGCATAGCTAAAAGTTTTTTTATTGCTTCAGTCAATACGAATATCGTAATATTGCACGGGCGAAGTAATTATTTAATGATAGGGAATCTGTGTTTTATGAAATAAGAAGACCAGTGAAGAAAAAAGTACTAGCCTATATATTGAGAGAGAAAAATGGTGTCACTGAAATTCTCCTTCACAGGCACAGAGACTTCCATGAGGCTGGATATCAAGTGCCGGGAGGAACTGTTGAAGAAAATGAGGCGATTGAAGGAGCTCTATTGCGAGAAGTATATGAGGAAAGTGGCCTGAATGATTTTGACATGATTGAAAAAATAGGAGAAAGCTGGTTGCGGGACGAAAAGAACAAAACCTGTCGATTTTTTTACCGACTACATATTAACAAGAATGTACCTGACACCTTTGAACACAAGGTCTCAGGAAACGGTGAAGATGCTGGTCTCGTATTTATTTATGAATGGTGGGACATTAAAAGGGTGCCTGAGTTAGCTGCTGACCAGGATACATATATCGAATTCTTAACTACTCAATAGTATTGGAAATATTGGACCACAAAAATCAACGATGAAAAATATCCGTGCACTGGAAACTTTTGAAAAACTGGCAGGTAGCTACGCAGAAAAAATAGACTACAAACCCCATAATGCTTTTTATGATCGTCCAAATACGCTTAGTCTTTTGCCAGAGGTAAAAGGAAAGCTGGTATTGGACGCTGGCTGCGGACCAGGGAAATATGCAGAGATTCTATTATCTAAAGGGGCCATGGTAGTCGGCGTTGATCTAAGTCCGAAAATGATACAAGAGGCCATAAAAAGAAATGGCGCCAATGGTGAATTCAGGGTATGGGATTTAACTCAACCATTAGACTTTGCTAATGAGAAATTTGATATTGTGGTTTGTCCTTTAGTACTAGATTACATCTATAACTGGAATCCCACCTTGAAAGAGTTCAATAGGATTTTAAAGCCACACGGAACCTTTATTTTCTCAATAACTCACCCGTTCTTTGACTTTACTTATTTCAGGTCGAGTAACTATTTCAAGGTTGAAAAAGTGAGTGCTACTTGGAAGGGCTTTGGTGAACCCGTTGAGGTAGAGAGTTTCAGGAGGTCTTTAATGGACTGCATTTCACCCCTTGTTGAAAACGGGTTCATCGTTAACAAAATTTTGGAGCCTTTACCCACCAAGGAATTTGAACAATATGACCCTAGACATTACAAGGAGCTTAATGAATTCCCTTCCTTTCTCTGTATAAAAGCCACAAAGAAAGGTCCATAGAGTAGCGGGTTTGCGTGATGAAGTGCTGTCAATATGATCATGCTCTTATCTGAGCTTGCGCTTTAACAACTTCGCTGCCTCGGTGTAACCACCGTCCGACCCGTCAACAAAATGAATATGATTTGAATCCATATTTTCAATATAACAAGTCATGACGCTTTCCTTACTGATGTGGTAGCCGTATACTAAACTTCCTTCAGCCTCCTTCGCGGCCAGGTATTCAAGCAATTGCGTTCTTTTGTTCTGCTGACCAGAGATAATGGTATTTATTCTTCCGTCTATCGTTAGCGTATCCGCGTTGGCAATCAGCTGTAACAGATAATCCCTGCCTTGAATATTTCCCAATTTCAAATTGTTTCTGAAATAAAATAATCCCAACAAAGTCTTGAAAAAGGAACTAATCAGATAGTCGATTTTCCAGCGACCATACTTGATTAACATCTCCTTTTGAGCCTTTTGCAGATTCAGCAGTAACTTCAAGCGATTTGGAGCCAGGGGACTTCTGATTACAAGACTTCCATATATTTCGTCCATTTTACGCAATACATTCCTGTATACCTCCACCTGCTTTTCCTGATGTGTTGATTCAATCAGGTAGCAGACTATTTCATTTTCGACATTCGGCGGTTTGACTTTGTCCCATCTACATTCCAATCCGGTCATATCCAGGTCGTATTTCGTATTTTCGTTTTCCGGATTTATCGAGTGCTTGATCTGTTGTTCGGCGGACTTAAGCCCATTTCCGATAATTATGGCTTTATGAAGTCCCAACCCTATTTCCACTTTCGAAATTTTGACGGTAGAGCCATTTGACAATATGTTTTTAATACTCACACTTCCGATATGCATATAAAGCCCGAAGTTCTTTATAGAATTTTCATTATGGACCAACAAGCCGGTCATAATACTACTAACGAGTTCTTCTGGGGCCAGCAACGTACCTCCATCGCCGCTGAAGAAGAAGGGTATTTCTATATTATTTTGTTTGGCAATGTTGAGCGCGGCAATGAGGCTTCCTGCGGCTACAAGATTCACGTCGTTGTGTCTGCCTGACGCAACAGCTTCGGTGGAGTTCTGAATATCTGCGATGATTATGTACCAATCGTCAGGTACATTAAAAAAATATTGGGGTTGCAAAACGTCTGTTACGGAGAGCTTTAACGCCTTGATGTCCCGGTAAAAGTTCTCGTTGCCCAAGTATATTGATTTATTGAACTAAAGATAATATTTAATAGCCTTAGCTGCGGAGACGAATTTCACGTTGAGGAGAGATGACTGTCAGCTCTTACAATTGAGCAAAATCCTATGTTATTGGTTATTTTTGTCCTGAAACAATTCAATGATCTTGTCCGCTATAGCTGGAGATGCCATAATCACCATGGATAGAAAGCAACGCATTGATCACTACGTTCAAAGACTTTCGGATAAGAAGTTTCAGATTTATGATGTCAGGCTTGAGTTGGAACAGCAGAAAGTCGATGAGGAAGAAATTAAATTTATAGTTCGTGCGGTGGATGAAGAACTGCAAAACAGACTATTGTCTGCCCAGAGCCGGGATCAATCTACCATGTTTGTTCGCCTGGGAATAATCCTGATGGTGGTAGGGACGGCCATTACGGTCGCGTTTGTTACTGATGCCCTGAAAACAAAAAGCTTTATGTTTTTGACGTATGGACCGTTTATCATTGGCGTCTCTATGCTGCTCGTTGGATTGTTCAAGAGAAGGAACAAGAATTCGCGAAAATTTGCCGCTCCCACAGTTGACGATTCGAAACAACGAAAGGACATCTCTTTTAGGCGCAATCCAGATTAGGATTTATACTTGCGATAGTTTATTGTTGCCGTGATACATTTATGGCTGGACCCAACTATCTTCTTTGCCCGAGCGCGGTGTTGAGCGAATTTTCCGCGCAGGTCTTTATGCATTTCGGTGTTCCGGAACACGATGCATGGCAGGCGTCGGATGTTTTATCTAAAGCTGACCTGAGGGGCATTGATTCGCATGGTGTTGCGCGATTGAGAACATATGTCGATATGTTTAAAATTGGCAGACTCAATCCAAATCCAAAACTTAAGATCATTCGCGAAAAGAAAAGTGTCGCTACGGTCGATGGAGATAGTGGCCTAGGATTAGTTGTTGGTCCGAAAGCCAACGAGATAGCGATGGAAAAAGCATCTCAGTATGGTTCAGGATGGGTAAGTGTTTGCAACACGAATCACTATGGCATCGCCTCGTATTATCCGCTGAAAGCACTTGAACGAGATATGATCGGGTGGTCGATGACGAATTCTTCTAGAATAGTCGTTCCGTTGTGGGGCGCTGAACGAAGACTTGGCACGAACCCGATATCAATAGCTTTTCCCGGATTCAAAAATCCACCTATAGTCATCGACCTTGCCACAAGCGTTGTCGCGTTCGGAAAAGTTGAAATCGCCAAAAGAGAGGGAAAGAAGATACCGGAAGGCTGGATCATCGACCAAAGCGGTAATCATTCCACTTTGCCGGAGGATGTTTATAGTGGGGGGCTCTTGCCTCTAGGTGGAACTCGCGAGATGGGGGGTCATAAGGGTTACTGTCTTTCGTCGATGGTCGACATCCTTAGTTGCGTTCTCAGTGGAGCAAATTGGGGACCTTTTGCGCCACCTTTTGCGCTCTTCGAGGAGGCACCAAAGGAAAGCGTTGGTAAGGGAATCGGACATTTTTTTGGCGCGATGGAAATTGAAGGATTTGAAGATGTTGACGTATTCAAGAAAAGAATCGATCATTGGATCGAGGTTTTTCGGAATACTAAACCGGTGCCGGGTCGTGATGCCGTGCTCATTCCAGGCGATCCCGAACACGAACAGGAGAAAGTCAGAAACAAAGAGGGGATCCCTGTTATAGAGGCTGTTGTCGAGGATCTGAACCAGATAGCCCGGGAGACAGGTGTTCCGTTCCGTGTTTAGAAGTGTTTAATAATTTCACCTCTGTTTGACTTAAGGATAGAAGTTCTCTAGCCGATCATTACAAGATATATTGCTTATTTGCTCTTGCGATACACCCTATTGCCCCTACAGACGATTTACACTTGGACCTTTCATAAATGTTGTGGATGTGCAGCGAAAATTCAGGTCCACAACGGGCGTGAAAATTTGTTCTAGATAGTATGTCCAGGGATTTCTTCTCGCATTCATGTAAATCCTTACGCGCGTAGAAATGAATTTCATTAACTTCCCGGACGAAACCTATTACCTTAATCTATCAAACTATGTCAAACGCAATTAACCGTGGTGAATTCATTCGCCGAGTCTCATTGGCAGGCAGCAGCTTGGTGATGAGTCCTTATCTCGCATCAGGTGCAGAGATTTTTAAAGGCGCACCTAATACCAAAGTTGTAATGGGTATCATGGGAACTAACAGCCGTGGTTTGTTTCTGGCAAAAGCTTTTGCGAAACTTCCTAACGTTGATGTAGCGTATATCTGTGATCCGGATGCGACCGTCTTGGCAAAGACAATTAAGGAGGTGGAGGGTGTGAGCGGCAAGAAGCCGACCGGCTTTGCAGATATTCGAAAAATGCTTGAGAATAAAGATCTGGACGGGCTTGCTATCGCTGCCCCGGACCATTGGCACACCCCTGCAGCAATCATGGCACTTCAGGCTGGTAAACATGTTTACGTAGAGAAACCGTGTAGCCATAACCCGCGTGAAGGCGAGATGCTCGTTGAGGCTACCAACAAATACAAAAGGCTGGTTCAGATGGGAAGTCAAAGGAGGTCCTTTAGCAATGTAAAAGGCATGGTAGATAAGTTGCGCAACGGTGTGATTGGACGCGTATATTTTGCAAGGGGGTGGTACGTCAATAATCGAAAGTCCATCGGAACCGGTACTGTTGCGAAGGTTCCTGAGAATCTAAATTTTGACCTTTGGCAAGGTCCGGCGCCTCGAAGGGAGTTCAAGAGTAACCTGATCCATTACAATTGGCACTGGTTCTGGCATTGGGGTACAGGAGAGGCGTTAAATAACGGTACGCATGAGCTTGACGTGATGCGTTGGGGTCTTGGTGTTGACTACCCCACGAAAGTCGTATCAGCCGGGGGCCGATTTCATTTCAAAGACGATTGGGAAACTCCAGACACCCAAACCATAACTTATAACTTTCCAAATAACACAGCATGTACATGGGAAGGACGGAGCTGTAACGGGTATGAGTCCGAGGGCAGTGGCCGGGGCGTTATCTTTTATGGAGACAAGGGAACTATCGTGTACCCGGGTGCTAATGGATACAAAATCTTTGATAATGAAAAGAATAAACTGGTAGAAGAGGTAAAAGATGATACACCTTTCGATCCAACGAATAAAGTCAGCCCTTTCGAGACACTGGATACGATCCATCTATTAAACTTTGTGGAATCAGTTCGCGAAAATCAAAAAATAAACGCTCCCATACTTGAGGGGCACAAATCAACGCTGCTACCTCAGCTTGGCAATATCGCATTTCGCATTGGTCGGGCTTTGAACTGTAATCCCGACAACGGCCACATACTAAACGACAAAGAAGCTATGGCCTTATGGAGTCGCGAATATGAAAGCGGATGGAATGTTAATGTATGAAAGTGTCGCTGACAGTACCCATACCTGTTTAGAAGTTAATTAACCAGAAAACCAATTATTACATGAGACAACTTATCGTCCTTTTTTTACTGATAGCATTCTCGAACTCATCCCATGCGCAGTCATTTGGAAAGACACTAAAGGAAACGCCGGGCATTGTCTCTTATACCTACCGCAAGAGTTTTGATAAGGATGTAGCCACTACGTTAGATACGATTAAACGAATGGGGATTACCAATATCGAGTTTTCCAATTTGTTTAAACGGACAGCTAAAGAAATAAGGCAGATGTTGGATGAAAGAGGAATGAGGTGCACTTCATTTGGGGTCAGTTATGATGACCTGGTGGGAAAAACAAAGGAAGTTGCTGAAAACGCTAAGACTTTGGGAGCGTCCTATGTGCGTGTGGCGTGGATACCCCATGAAGGCCCTGTTACAATAGAAACAATCAAGAAAGCGGCGGATGACTTCAACAAAGCTGGCAAGTACCTTAAGGAGAATTACGATTTGATGTTTTGTTATCATAATCATGGATATGAGTTCGTGCCTTATGAAAAGGGCACTCTGTTCGATTACCTGGTTGCAAATACAGATCCGAAATTTGTAAACTTTGAATTGGACATTGTGTGGGCCTACTTGCCTGGATATGATCCGGCGGAACTTATTAAGAAATATCCAACCCGCTTTAAGCTGATGCATGTGAAGGATGTGCGAAAAGGCGTAAAAGGAGACGCAACGGGGAGGATAGATACCGACAGTAACGTTGCCCTGGGTGCCGGGCAGATTGACATTGCGTCTGTTATTAAGGCTGCAAGAAAATCCGACATTCAGCATTACTATATTGAGGATGAGAGCAATGCAGTTAATGTTCAAGTCCCCGTAAGTCTGGCATTTCTGAAAAAACTATAGCACGTCGGCCCTAAGACTAAGTCCCAAAAGGCAAACGATTATTGAATTTATGCTCATCCCGCCGGCATCATAGGATTATTTATGGCAGCCGGTAGTAGCTTTTTTGAAACTGTAAAGTAAGGCTCAGACAGGCGCTGAAATAGCAAGCAATAACATTGAAGCCCTTTTGCTGTTTTAGCTAGGATGGATCTAACAACGCAGATCGTCTGGCTCTTTATATTAGCAATTCCTGTCGCCTGTATTGCCTGGACGGTAACGCATGAAGAAGTATTCCGTGAGCCCCGAGAATACTGCGTCAGAAAGTCAGAATCCTGTAGAACGATTGCGGAGAGAAAATTTTTTTATTTGTTCACCTGCGAATATTGTTTCAGCCACTATGTAACGGTCTTTATACTGATAATTACACAATTTAAGCTGCTGCTTGATAACTGGGCAGGTTATGTCATTGCAGGCTTTTCAATCGTTTGGATTGCTAATTTATATATGAGCATTTATGCCTTCATACGGATCGACATAAAAAAGGAACGAATTATTACTAAGAAGGAAGAGGAAAAATTGGACTAAACTCCGTTGTTTACCATTATTTTTGAAACCAAACATTCTAAACATTTGTGGCTTCACAAGTGAATCTTGTTGATATCTACTGTCGTATCAGGTGAATAATGAATAATCAAGGGCATTATGCGGCGGCTATGTCAGCGTTCGTTATCTGGGGATTTTTTTCGATCCCATTGCGAGCTGTCGAGGATTTTACCGCGGGTGAAATTTTGTATTTTAGGATCCTTTTTTCTTTGATAGCGCTGTTGATAGTCATTCTAGCCTTTAAGACAAAGGACCTTCAACAAGATTGGAAACGGCTTATAGCGTTGCCACGCGAACAAATACGAACTACAGTGTTTTTAACGCTCGCCGGCGGGGCACTGCTTGGTGTTAATTGGTTAACGTTTATTTACATAGTAAATGACATTAACGTAAAAACGGCTTCATTTTCCTACCTTATTTGCCCAGTCATTACTGCAATCTTGGGCTATCTACTCTTGCAGGAAAAGTTAAATATAATTCAATGGGTCTCGGTTGGACTATGCGCAATAAGTTGTCTTTTAATCGGGTTAAGTTCAGCATTGGAGCTATGGTATAGCGTCTTGACCGCACTTACCTATGCCCTCTATCTCATTTCGCAGCGCAAAAATCAGGGTTTTGACAGGATTATAGGGTTAGGTGTTCAGGTTATTTTTTGTTTTGTCATGCTCAGCTTCGTACGTGGATATCTGGTTGACCGGGTCCCCACATCGGCACATTTCTATGGGGTTGTGATGATTATCGCTGTTTTTTTTACCATACTCCCACTTTTTCTTAATCTGTTTGCACTAAATAAAATCAACTCAGCCACAATTGGAATATTGATGTATATCAATCCACTTATCAATTTTTCCGTTGCATTGATAGTTTTCAAGGAGCATATAAGTATGCTTCAGGCTATGGGTTATTCACTAATAATTGTTGCGCTGATACTGTTCAACTACCCGAATATGCGAAAGATTCAAGCGGCAGCTTCGCTAAAACGAACCCATTGACTTTTAAATCTTACTTTTAAAATTCATTAGGTCGATCATCAGGTTGAATGCATCCATAGAGGATGGATTATTCAGTTTTAGAGGTTTTACAATATAGCCCGATATACCCAGGTCTTTGGCGGCCATGCGATCTATCTTCTCGTCTGAGGTTGTGATTATAAAGCATTTCAAGTCCTTCCACTCCTCCATTTTTCTTATCGCGGCGAGAAATTCAAGACCATTCATTTTGGGCATGTTGATATCTATGAGTACAAGATCCCAATCTTGGGATTTTTCTTTGTCATTTAAGATTCGAAGTGCGTCTTCTCCATTTTTAGCCACGACCATATTATTTAAAATATGCATTTTTTCAAGCGTGCGTTTGACATCAATGACATCAAGGTTATCATCTTCCACAAGCAGGATGTTTACGACTTTGTCCATAGTATTTTTTATTTAGGCCACGTGAATGAAAAAATTGCTCCTTTTCCAGCATCTGAAGTAACATGAATCTTTTGATTTCTGTCGTCAAGAATTTTTTTTACTATTGCCAGACCTACTCCTGTGCTTTCCAAGGTATCGCGCTCTTGGAGGGTCTGGAAAATTACAAAGATCTTGTTGTGATAGTTTCGTCCAATACCCGGTCCGTTATCCTCAACAAAAAACTCGTAGTGGTGTTGGAATTCCTGATGATATACTTTTATGAATCCATTCTTTTTGTCGTGGTGTTTAATGGCGTTTCCGATGAGGTTTGAGAATATTTGTAACAGCGGAACCTTTTCAGTATGAAGTTTTGGAAGTTTGGGGTAAACGATAAGCTTAAGGCTTGACTTCAGGATTAGGGACTCACCAACCTCATCTACCAACTGATTCACATCAATTTCTTCTTTTTCCTGGGTTTCTTTACCAACTCTTGCGTACGACAATATGCCATGGATCAAGTTTTCCGCCCGGACAAGGCGCCCTTTGATTATTTCAATGTACTCTGCAATTTTTGGAGACATTTCAGTGGCGTGGTCCTCTTCAATCCACGAAACGACATTGTCGATCCCTCGGAGAGGTGCCTTGAGATCGTGCGAAACAATGTGTGCGAACTGATCTAGCTCCTGATTCTTTCTCTTCAACAGGGTAATATTCTCCTTCAGGACATGAGCCATGTTGTTAAGCGAATGTGCAAGGTTACTTAATTCATCATGACCCGAGTCCTTAGTGTAGGCCTCGTAGTTTCCTTCGGATATTTGATTGGCCATTTTAACCATTCCCACGATCCGTGTTGAGATCCGATACGCCAGGAATATCGAGATGATGGAACCGACAAGAATGGACAATGAAGTCAGGCCAACGGAAATTGCGCGCGTCCGACGGACAGACGCGTTAAGTATCTTCGTGCGTATATCGCGACTGTTGTACTCGTTGTTGATGAACACACGAATTTTTTCCTGCAATTGGCGGTTAAGATATCTTTCATGACCCGACATTAATTTTTCGCGGTATAACCTGTTAAAGTTGACCAGGCTACTGTCAGAATTTCCTGCCAGGTTCTTGGCCTGAATCAGCGGCATTGAAAAATCAGTCAACCAATTTTCATTGATATGTCGAATCTCCTCGAGCAAGGCGTGTTGGTCGCTAGCCGGTGGGAGCAGTCCTGAGAGCTCTTTCAAGATTGTCTCATTTTCAGTCTTCGCGGAATCATAAGCCTGAATGAAATAATTCTCCCCCGTAAATAAATACCCGCGAAGTCCGCTGATCATGTTCAGAATATTGCGTTGAAACCGGTTGCTGTTTCTAATTATGGTTGTAGACTTATCAACCCATTCTGTGTTCTCGCGAACCTTTTCAGACTGCTGGAAATTGATGTAAGTGGTAATTGAGAAGAGGAGCAGAATAAAAAGGAAACTTAAGAAAATTAAATAGGAAATTTTCATCGACTCTCGTTAGCAAATACACGTCAAGCGTTTTGCATGCTAAGGTATGGTCCTCTCGTTGGCTTTTCAAGCATTAATTGAATAAATGGACGAGCAGGGGCAATCCTCGGTGAAAGGCTGTTTTAAGCAATGTGAGACCATATTTGGCTTTTTTGTTGTACTCCTGGGCGCTGTTGGAAGACTTTTCCATGGGTTTGCACGTTTTTTCTTACATAGGCGTTTAGTGAGACGTAGGTCGCGTAGTTTTTTTATCCAATATTTCCGAATTTCAAGGTTTTAACTTTGTGAAAAGAATTAAGGTTTACGTACTCGTTTCCTTTGTTTTTTCAGCCTTTTTGGTGAGTGCGCAAATGAAAGCTGTTACGAGTCCTATTAGCTTTCCCGACAGCGTACGCCTTGTGCTTGAAAACACCCGTAAAGAGGATGCTACCGCAGTAAGCGCTGCATTTACCACAGCATGGGGAAGCCTGCGCGTAGACCAGCAAGTCGTTATTCAGAAACAGGTATGGCGGATGCGAAAGAAGAAATTTCCCCTGCGTCCGCATCTGGTGAACTATTTTGGCGCGATTGCCAATGCAGTTATCATAGAAAAAGCTGACGGATCAAAAATTTCAGATTTTATCAGGGTGGCGGGTCTGGTGATTGATTCTGACCCTGCTTCTAAGGCGCTTAATTTTTTCAAGGCCAGCAACACATTTTTTGCCCATCATGCCTTGAATTACCAAAAGGCATCGCGGCTTTACGCCAGGGATGATGATTATTCGTTCGATTTCATTGCTCCTCCCCCGATTATTGATTTAGGCGACACCACTTCAACACCCATAACTGAACAGGTCATTGCTGACGATGACTCACCACCTGCAGATACCTTCGATCCTTTCGCCGATACGACATATGCTGAGGCTCCGCTCTGGATGAATCCGCCTCCACCACCCGTTATTGAAGGGCCCGTCATTCGGTTTTCCCGCGTGACGCTCAATATGGTCACCGCATATGATTCCGTTTTCCTAAAAAATACGAAGGGTGTATTTTCACTTCGTACAAATATCTTTTCAGGTGAAGGTGGATCTTTTGACTGGTCGCCTGCTCATCTTAGTCCTGACAGCGTTTTTTGCAATCTGGTTTCATACCATTTTAACGTGACAAAACCAGAATTTAAATCCGATCTCGTAAAACTGAATTATGTTGGTAAAACTCCAGGGTTCATACCGGGCGTACTGGAATTTAAATCGGTGGCGAGAAAAGATTCAGTAGCCTCATCGTATCCTCGATTTAAGTCTTTTCAGAGTACGTTGCGAATTCAGGGAATAGGAGACGACAATGTAAAGTATACAGGTGGTTTTTCATTGATCGGTCGAAAATTGTCCAGTGCGTCAGTAAGCGGCGCCCCTTCCAAGATTGAAGTATTTCATAGCGGTGAACCGCGGTTCATAGCGCACTCATCTAATTTTCAGTTTACCGACTCCACGATCATTTCCCTAAAGACGAGGATCAACATACTTCAGGAGAATGATTCAATAACCCACCCGTTGGTAAGGATGAAATATACCTATGGCGACAGCGTACAACACTTGTTGTTGAAAAAGGACAAAGGTGCCATGAAGCATTCACCCTACTCATCTACATTCTTCAATGTCGATTTTGCCTCAGATGTCGTGCAATGGGATCTAAATACCGATAGCTTGAATCTTTTAACAGATGGTGGAAGAAATACTGTGCCGCTGATTATAGAATCAATTGACTTCTATGACCCTGAAGATTTTAGGTTGTTAAGAGGTCAGGGATTTTCATTCCACCCGCTGGCTTTGATGGCAAATTACTGCTTGAAAAATAATGTGCGCGAGTTCTACTCCGGTGATCTGGCTGCATTCTCGGGAAGAGAAATGCGCGACATTAAAGCAGCGATCGAATTCCTCAACGAAAAAGGACTGATCGTCTATTATCCGACTATGGATTTGGTTAGGGTTAAGGAAAAGGCCATCCTGGTTTATAAGGCCTTTAAGGGGGAGATGGATTACGACAATCTGAAGATTCACTCTGTTACGGATAGCTTTCCGAATGCCACGTTGAATTTCCCCGAGGGATATATGATTGTGCGCGGGGTTGATGAATTCAAAGTAAGCGACTCTTTAAATGTCAGGATAAAACCTGATAGCAGCATCATTACAATTCTTCAGAATCGCGACATGAAGTTCGACGGGACCATCACGGCGGGGAATTTCGAAATAAGCGGAAAAGGATTCACACTGAAGTATGACAGTTTCTTTATCAAGCTAACACATATCGACTCTATCAACTTCTATGTAACAGAAACTAATGCGAGGGGGCAGAGCATGAGACGGAAGATAAATAATTCGATGGTGAGCGCTGATTCAACTGCTGCTGCCGTCGGCGGATTGGGCAATCAATCCCAGTCATCCGGAACGTTGTTTATAAGCAAAGGGAATAACAAGTCGGGAAAGAGAAGAATACCGGATTACCCAAGGCTTGATGCAGCGTCGGGGGGCGCGATTTATTTTGACCGCGAGGAAGTATTGGGAGGTGTTTATGATCGCTCGATGTTCTTTGTCGTACCAGCATTTAAGCTCGATAGTTTAAATAATGCAGACCCGGCTTCGATCAACTTTGACGGCACATTTGTGTCCAGTGGAATGTTTCCTGCCTTTAAGGAAAAACTGCATACGCAACCAGATAAGTCTCTTGGATTCGAACATAAAATTCCAAAGGCTGGCTATCAGCTGTATGAAGGCGAAGGCCGGATGAACGGGAATCTTACAATGAATAATCGAGGGTTAAGGGGATCTGGAACGATAAATTATCTTGCTGCTACTGTTAGTGCAAATGACTTTGTCTATTATCCTGATTCCGTCACGGCGAAAGGAACCGACGCATCGATCGAGGATAAACAATTTGGCGATGTCGCATTTCCGCAGGCCTTGCTCACAGATTTTGAAATGAAGTGGTTCCCGAAAAAGGACGAGATGAGAATCAAGAACATAAAAGCTCCATTCAGCTTTTATGATTCATCCGCCCAGATGCAGGGAACGGTTGTGGTTTCAAAGACTGGTGTTACTGGGATAGGTAAACTTGAGACGAGAGGAACGGAATTGATCTCGCGCAGATTGAGCTTTAACGCCAAAGATTTTAGCGCCCGACGTGCGCGGTTTAGGGTAAAATCGGAGGACCCTACGAAACCCCTGCTTCAGGGAAATGATGTAAAACTCAAGTTTGATCTTGAGCAAAACTATGCTGATATCAGTCCTGAAGTGGAAGGCGAAGCAGCCATTGATTTTCCCTTCGCTCAGTTTAAGACCTCTATTCCAAAAATGCGTTGGGACCTGGACGAGCAGAAAATCACGATGAGCAAAGACCCTGACGTTCCCCTTGAAAATTCTTATTTCTATACAACCCGAAAAGAATTGGATTCGCTGAACTTTAATGCTGAGAAAGCAGAATATAATCTAAAGACACAGGAATTAAAGGTAAGCGGCATTCCATATATTATCGTTGCTGATGCTAAGATCACGCCTGAGAATAATGAGGTCTTGATTTTGGAAAACGCCAAGATAGGCACCTTAAAAAATACAACGATCGTGTTGGACACGCTGAACGGATATCACAGGCTGACTGAAGGTGTCGTTGATATCATCTCGCGAAAGGAATTTTCTGGTTACGCAACGTATCAGTATGTGAACTTTTTAAATGACACGTTCGCGATAAAAATGACAGACTTCCATTTAGAGCCGGTTAACGCAGAGGAAGAAACGAGGCGTTCGTCGCGCAAAAATCCAGTGAACGTCGGCATGCAAACAGTAGGAACCGGGTCTGTGTTTGATAAAGATAATCTTGTGTTGGGAGCAGGAATGTTTTATAAGGGAGAGATGATAATGTACGCGACCCGGCCGGCACTGCAGCTCACGGGATTTGTCAAGCTGGACATCAAGAATATTGAAAATTATAACAGCTGGATAACTTATAGTCAAACCGGCGACGAAACTGATGTGCTTATCAATTTCAATACGGCCACGACAGAGGATGGATCAGACGTAAACGCCGGTTTGCACGTCGGGTCAGCCGATAATGATTTGTATTTTACATTTCTGAATAATAAGAAATCAGAAGATGATGAAGATTTTTTTCAGCCTGAGGGAATGATGTACTACGATACGGCTACACACGAATTCAAAATTGAGGATGTAGAAAAAGCGCGCGGAAGTAAACTCTCCGGGAAAGTGTTCGCATATAAGGACGAAAACATGCAAGTGAGGTTCGAGGGCCCGGTAAATCTATTTAAGGGTACCAAGGATTTTAATGTGACTGCTTCAGCGATCGGTCAGGGCAACATGAAAGACAATCAGGTCAAAATGAACACATTTCTCATGGTTGACACCAATATTCCCCTACCGGCGTTTGACCTGATGGCAAAGCAAATACAGGACGTAATAAAGAATGAAGGCGCTGATGAAGGATTAGGTGATCAGACCGAGTTGTTGTATAAGATCGCGGATTTCTTGGGTGAGAAGGTTGTGAAGGACTATGAACAGCGTAGCCTGCAGGGATATGTTTCGCTGGGAACCCTCGCACCATTGGCAAGGCCACTCGTCTTTTCAAATGTAAATTTGAAATGGTCTCCGAAGCACAAGGCTTTTTATAGCGAAGGCAAGCTTGGAATGTCTAATATTGGACGCAACGATATCAACGGCGCCTTTGAGGGATTTCTTGAGGTGAAGAAAACAGAAGACGGAGGGCCCGTTTTCAACGTATTCATAAAGGCTTCGCCTGAAGCGTGGTACTATTTCGGTCTGGAGGATAACCGTGTATTGGTGCATTCGTCAAATTCAGCTTTTAACGACATCATTTCAAAAAAGACAAATGGAGGAAAAACAAAGATAGGGGAGGTTGCTTTCATTCCAGGAAGTGATGACGAGACACTCACGTTTATTAACCGATTCAGGAGAGACTATTACGAGATCGATGTTCCGTACGACCTGACTGACTATGCAGCGCCTGCGCAGACACCAGATATTCCAGGAGAAGAAATACAAAGAGTACCTACACAGCCGGCGCCACAAGAAGACGTGCAGCCGGACGAGCGGCAGGACCAGCCCGTACAAGACCAGAAAGTTCAGGAGGAGTTGCCACAACAAACGCAGGAAGGACCTGTCCAGGACAAAGCTCCTGTAGATGACAAAAAGAAGAAGGAGTCTTCACAAAGGAAGAAGAAGAAAACTGACGACACTCCGCCTGTGCAGGAAGAACCCGTTCGCGAGCAACCCAAGAAAGAGGCTGCAGAAGGTGATGATGAAGGGTTCTGATTTTGAAGCCCAGCCCAGACCTACTTCGGTTATTAAAGTTGTATTTTTGTTTTGACTATTCCATTGAGATGGGTTCCACGAATTAACTTATCGTATGTCCAAGTTGCAGACAGTAACTTTTGCACTGCTATTGGTACTTTACAACGGCTCAAGCTTTGCTCAGGAAAGCGCACACATTCGCGGAAAAATAGTTGATAGCAAGTCCTCTGTCACAATTCCATTTGCAACAATCCTGTTACGAGGTGAACAGGGAACGTACGGTCTTGTATCTAACGCTGATGGTGGTTTTCAAATTCCAATTAAATACAAGGCCATTGTTGATACAATAATCGTTTCATGTATAGGATATACAACAAAAAAGGTCTTGATAGACAATGTCAACGATGCTGAAATAAATGTTTTGAGACTGGACGAGGCAACTCTCAGGTTAGCCGAAGTTGAGATCCTAGGTAGAAGAAGAGGCCGACTTACAGCTGCGAAAATTGTTAAAGCCGCCATTTCAAATATTCAATATAACTATCCAGTGTCTGATAATTCGTATGCTGCCTATTATCGCGATTATCAGGTACGCGACAACCAATATATCAATCTGAATGAGGCCATTGTCGAAATTTTTGATAAAGGTTTTGACGAAAATGATTATCAGACCACCCAAACCTCCTTATACCTTTATAAGCAGAATCAGGAATTTGAGAGGGACACTTCAACTGAAATTGCATACGATAACCATACATCGAAATTCATTCCAGGAGCTGTTCTGTATCCTTTTGGTGGAAATGAATTGATGATCCTAAGAATTCATGATGCGATTCGCAATAACAAAACGTTTTCGCATTCATATATCAACGTTCTTCAGAAGAACTTTGTGAGAAACCATATGTTTGACCTTGTTGAGACAGTTTATCTGAATGAGACCCCTTTATATCATATTTCATTTCAAGCGCTGGAAAGTGCAACCGGTACCTCACATACTGCACACGGTGAAATATTTATCGAGCATGGTAACTACGCAATTCATAAACTGGAATACAGTACATATGAAAAGGTCGAGCCGGAAGACAAATTGTTATACAATGTTCAGGTAGAATACGTAAGAGTCAATGCTCTGATGCACCTGAACTATATCTCTTTTAACAATTTTTTCAAACTCGCAAATCCTCTGGATTTTAAAGTAGTCGACATGTTGATCAACCGGGACCTAAATGCGTTTGTAGTCAGATTTAATAACAAGCCCGAACGGGAGTCCGCGGGGGATCTGCAAAACTACGTGTATGTCTTGGATGGCCGCGAAATGAAAACGGAAAAAATCTCAATTTTAAGCGAGGAGAATATTGTTGTTGTTTACCTGTCAGAGGAACTGCCTGCTTTGCCTGCTACCAAACTTGCTGAAATGTCTGAACTCAAATTCGGACCGATTAGGGACAGTGAAGGCAGAAAGCTGAATGAAAATACATATATACCTGTAAATCAATTCCGCGAAATATTTGTACAGAAATTTACCTCACAAGCACCTTCGCTCCCTGACTCGTTGTATGTCGAAAAGAATCTACCGCTCTCGGAAAATACGATAGCGAAAGAGTCTGGAAATTTTCCTGCCTACTGGATGAATACGCCACTGAAAGGAGAAGTACTAAAACTGGAAGTGGACCAATAAATAGTTAGAGTCAAATTCGCTTCAATAATATGTAGGTGAAACTTTTTCCCATGTAGTGGTTGACTATGAGTATAGTACCTGGCCTACGGGCGATTTTTGCCGTGTCCACCACAACGACTTCAGGAACCTGTTGTCGTTTCAGGATTGACGCCCCTAACCAGACCGCGAAAGCAGTAGCGGTGCAATATTCCCCAGACAAGTGCTTGAACCTGGCTTGAGGAAGATCGTCAAAAAAAGTATTTATGAGCGCGTTCAACACGGCGTCGTGCTGAGAGTCACCACTTGCACCGCTAATTATTAGATCAATGCTTTTATTTGTAACGTCATTCTTTCTGAGAAAAATCTCGAGCTCGCTCGACAATGCGCCTTGTTCAGGTCTATAGACCTGGTGAATGTCATCCAGAATGCCCCAGGTAGATTCCGATGGTTTTCCAGACAGCATAAAAAATGCAGAACCTTCTCCCTGTATCGAACCCCTGGTGTTAGTGTTAAACAGGGAGAGATTGTTGACGTATTCTGTCTTGAAGTGATGCGCTCGAATGCTTGCCTTGTACTGTACTTCAGCAGCTTCGTCATATGATCCTATTAAGATATTTGCGGATGCATTTTCATTAAGCTGCATCATGGCGTCAGTCAACGCATTCTCAAAGGCAAATCCCCTGCTTGCATACGTATTGTTATACCCCATGCACTTAATGGTAAGCGCCACCAGCCCAGCCAGTGCGTTGGATGTACTCTGCATGAAATAGGTGGGCGTTAATTGTCTTTCTCCCTGCACTAAGATCTCTTGGAGGAATTTTGCTGTCTCTTCAAGAAAACCATAGCCTGTTGCGGTAATGATACCGTCCGGGATAGAGATCCTGGAATTCCGCAGGCAAATAGTTGCGGCGGATAGTCCAATGCGTAGCATACGGCTAAGTCGCCGCATTTGAATTGGGTTTATATAGGCCTTAAAATCGGGTGCAATGCAGGTCAGCACATTTTGGTCGTACCGGGTAATGTCAGTGAGAAACACATTTGGATCATATGTTTTCTGAGGCGAAATAATGCCCACTCCGTTAATAAAATATTTTGTCGCTTCCGCCATGTTCTACACTGATGCTAATAGTAATGATGACGTATTTCCCCCAAACCCAAAAGAATTGGATAGTACATTTTTTAATGAAATGCCTCGCTTCAATTGTGTTACAGGTTCGATGCCAAGTTCTGGCATCACATTCTTATAATTTAAGTTGGGCCAAATCATTCCCTTGCGCAGCGCGAGCAGGCAGAAGGCAGCCTCCACACTGCCAGCGGCTGCTAACGTGTGGCCTGTATAGGGTTTGGTGGAACTGAAGTAAGGTATGGAATCACCAAATAGTCTCTTTATTCCCAGCCCTTCCGACAAATCATTATTTTCGGTAGCCGTACCGTGCGCGTTGATATAATCTATGTCCGACGGCTGAACTTGGCCTGAGTCCAGCGCCAGTTTCATCGCCATAATTGCACCCGCTCCGTCGGGCGACGAGGCCGTTTGATGGAACGCATCATTTGCGTTGCCATAGCCCTTCAGTTCCGCTATGGGATTTTTTCTACTTTGCGCAACCGAGTCTTCAGACTCCAGGACGATATAAGCTGCGCCTTCACCGAGATTGAGACCGTTTCTAGTACTATCAAACGGACGACAATGTTCACTGTCGAGGATCATTAAGGTGTTAAATCCATTTACAGTGAATTTCGATAGCGCTTCCGATCCTCCGCAAATGACCCTCGGCAGTTTGTTATTCTTGATTAACTGCGCGCCGTGCATCATAGCGTTGGCCGACGATGAGCAAGCCGTGCTCACGGTGCCAAGATATTTCCTAATTCCTACGTGATCGGCGATTCTTTCACAATGTTCACCTGACGTCGCCGTGTCGGTAAATCGTTCAAAATCGCCACTGAGCGTGGGATCCATGAGCTCATGATAGTATTTTTCGAACTCGCGTATCCCGCCAGTTGTCGTGGCGGAAATTAGTCCGGAAGACTTCACATCCTCAACTGATAGCCTGGCGCTTGAGATTGCTTCGTGCAATGCAATCAAACCCAGCAGCGATGTACGTGTAAACCCCCCGCTGTGCCTGACGCCGGCCGCCTCGCAAAGTTGCGGCTCATCCATCTTTATCTCGCACGCCAAAACTGATTGCCTATGAATGCTATCGAGCACTTCTAATGGTCCATAGCCACACCGGCCTTCAATAAGCGATCGAAGATTTTCTTCTGCGTTTTTACCTATGGATGTGATGATGCCGAAACCTGTGATGAACACACGTTGACTCATACGTGCGCCCTGTTCTTTGCAACGTATTCGGCCATCGTCCGGATGTTCTGAAACACGTGACGACCTTCCTTTGGATCTTTTAATTTTATGCCGTAGTTCCTGTCCAGCAGCACCACGAGTTCCAGCGAGTCAATGGAGTCGAGTCCCAGGCCTTCGCCAAATAAGGGGGTGTTTTCGTCGAAGCCTTCCGGAAGCATGCCTTCAAGATTGAGTTGTTTGATTAGTTCTTCGCGAATCTCTGGTATAAGTTCATCTACGGTCTGATTCATGGTATAGCTTTTAAATATTCCTTACACAACCGTCCTGGACTTGTGAATTACGACACTGGTTCCCAAGGCTACCAGCGCGAAACCCACTAATCTCAAAACATTTGGTAAGATGGCGCTTATCGAGGCTTGTCGCAAAAATAAATCATTAAAGGATTCTAACCCCCAACTCATGGGAGAAAATCGACTGACCTGTTGCAAAACTTCAGGCATAACATAAACCGGTACCCATACGCCGCCTATGGCCGAAAGAATGACAACAGAAACAGATCCAAACGAAAGGGCCTGTTGAGGAGTGCGAAAATAAACTCCGATTAATACACCATATCCGGTCGCTGCCATCGCTACAGAACATGCTGTAACGAGTATTCCCAATGGATTGCTACCCAATACCAACTTAGTCAGTCCAAGCCATGGCATCACGTAAATACCGACGGCTATCATCAGCAAGAACTGAACAAGGCAAATTAAAAAATAGAACGAAAACTTGCCTGTGATGACTGGCCATTGTGAACCGGATATGAGACGAAGTCGAAGCATGCTGCCTTCCTCTCTTTCTTTAATGAAGTTTCCAGCTAGGGGATAAAGAATGAAGAACATGGCAAACATCGTCCAGGCAGGCACATTGTGCTGCACGGAATTTAACATAAGGCCCTGATATCTGTTTTCAGACGCGAACCTTTGATTCACGCGCATGATCTTGCTAACATCAAAAGTAATCTTCTCAGGCGTTTCCGACCTTCCTTCGCTTAGTTGCTGTTGAAGTTCATCGAGAACCCATTCTGTTTGAACGTTAGCCGCAATCTTCTCCACAGCGCCTGACAGCGTTTGTTTGTAGTTTGATTTTATCGCGGGATCGAAGAATATTTTAATATCAATGACAGGAAGCTCCGCAGAGTCGGTTTCAGCGGGGAGTCCAAAATTCGCAAATACATTTGAGATTAATTGTCTCGTTTTGCGTCTTAGATCAGCACTGGCGTTCTGAGGCAGTACAATGGCAGCCTTAAATTTTCCGGCCTGTACGAGCCTCTTTGCTTCAATCGTGTCGCTTTTCAAGACTATATTCACATTGGGTGAAGCTTTGAACGCAGTCATGACCTTTGCGCTTAATGAATCTTTGTCGTGGTCTATAAAAAGCACTTCAAGCCTTAATTCTTGATAGTCGCGAAACGGGGCGTCCTGCACAAGTGCCATAACAATGACTAATGCCAACGGCATGATAAAGATCAAAGCCATTCCTCCAGGATCGCGAATGAGTAGGAGAAATTCCTTATATATGGTTGCAAATACTTTCAATCACGAATGTTTTTACCAGTCAGTTTAAGAAAAATCTGTTCGAGATTTTTGCAGTCGTTATGATCGGCCAATATGGAGGCGCGCGTGCCCGTCGTTATTAATTTGCCCTCATCGATGATGGCCAAATGTGAGCAAATTCTCTCAGCTTCTTCAAGTATGTGGGAAGAATATATTATAGTTGTACCTTCATTCGTCAGTGATTCAAGGAAACCTAAAATCATGTTGCGGGATTGAACGTCTACACCAGCCGTTGGCTCATCAAGGATGACGAGTTTGGGTTTATGAAGCAGCGCCGCGATGAGGTTAAGTCTTCTTTTCATTCCTCCTGAAAACGTGGCCACGATCTTATTTTTCTTTTCATTCAAGCCAAATTCACTCAGGTATCTTTTGATTTGTGAATTGATGTCAGATGATCCCATTCCATACATCCGGCCAAAATAAAATAAGTTTTCATAGGCAGTAAGCATCGGGAAGAGTGCAATTTCCTGAGGGGCGACCCCCACGCGTTTTCGAACATCAACGCCATTTTCTGGCATATCCAGACCAAATACCGAAATGGAACCGGAATCGGGCCGCATCAACCCGCATAGCATCATAACTGTAGTTGATTTGCCGGCCCCGTTGGGTCCCAGAAGACCAAATACCGCACCTTCCTCGATTTCGAAGCTAACATCTGCAACAGCGCGTTTGACTGAGTGAGGATATTGCTTTGAGAGCTGGTTTAAGCGAACGGCGCAGGTGCTCATTTTGACTTGCTCACGTCATAGAGTTCCTGAAAAATTTCCTGTTCCCGCTGCGCGCACGCTTCTAACATGTCTGCAAGTTCAGCAAAAGTTCTTGTATCTGACTTTCGATTTTTACAGACGCGTCCTGCATAATACGCGAAATCGCGAAGCTGGTCGCCGCTCTTAGTCAACTGTTTAGATAAATTAAAGAGTTTTTCGTTTTGCAGTTTGATGCTTGCCTGGTCGAGGAAGGCGGCATAAATGAAACGAAATCCAGCCCCGCCTGTCCCAATTTCTTCTTGCATCCGTATGAGATTCCCGAGCCATTGAATAGCCTTCCTGTCGCCAATCCTCTCCGGCCAGTACCTTAACCGTTTCGCAAGATATTTCATGCCCTTGGATCCAACGATCGGAACCGGGATTCTGGTCATGTGATCGCTTGTTTGTTTAATACCTTTCCACAATGCTTTTTCCAGACTGTAGTCAGAGGGTATTTGTACCGGATAGTACATGCGCCCGCTTGGCTCAGGCATTCCCTTAGCAAATCTCGCACGGACCAGGTCTTCATACGAGATCTCCGTTGTGTATTCCATGACGGGATCGCTCACAAGGTAGTTACCGTTTTCCTTCCCAAAAACAATAATGTTGTGCGCATTGAAATGAAAACGATAGGCTGCCGGAAGGTAATTGAGGTAAAACACCGACGTCAGCATTCCAACAGGCTGACCCTTTTCCAGCATTTGGTCAAGAGCAACCATAGCTTTGGCGGGAGAAGAGAATTTTTTGGTTTCGATCTTTATACCTATCCGCTCCGAAAATCTTTTAAAAATTTGGCCCGGCCAGATTCGATAGGCTGCTACAGGTATTCCATTAACCTTGATGAAGGGCAAATAGGAAAAGAATAAACCCGACCCAATTCCAAACACCATGGGCTCGTCGAAATCCAATCCATGAAAGCGTAGCAGGTTCGAAACAACACCACTTTCGCAGTGTGCGGATTGTTTGTGCGTAAAATTAACGATCATTTTTTTTGAGTAGGTCTATGTCGGTGAGCTCTTCCACAGTTATGCGAAATGTGTAAGCATATTTCTCCAGCTTTTTACGCGATAGTCTCTTAAAAAAATAGGGATAACAATGCAGCCTAACCATCACACTCAATGTCGACGCATAACTTCCCACCAGCGAAGGTGTCATAATGTTTTTTTTCATATAATATAACAACGGACTAGCCTTACCCTCCATTACTTTTCTGCGGGCCTCCTCAACCTCACCGTTCACCACATCCCATGCTTGTTGCATGGCAACTGTTTCCGGCTCCCAACCGATGCTGTTGACTTTTACATAGTGCCCTTTGTCGTCGGTAGCGTAGTATAGCTTGGCCAGCTTTCCTTCATTTAGATTTTCCTGATCCTGGGGTACCTGATCCTTTTCCATACCGGTAATCCGTTAATCGTGTGTTAGATAAAACTATGTCAAAAATTCAGATGTGGGTCCAACGATTAACGGGGTGGCTAAACTACAGTTAATAGAACATAAGCGTAATTAAATCTAGCGCTTTCTGGAATCATCAACAACAACTGATCATCTTTCTTAAGTTTTCCGGAATTAAACAACTCATCCAGCATTAAATAGGGAGATGCAGCCCCAACATTACCAACCCACGATAAATTTGTGAACCACTTCGAAGAGGGAAGGTCGTCGCCTAAACCTATAGCGTTAATTTCCTTCTCGATTCTGGAAGCAAAATATTGTGATGAAAGGTGCGGTAACAAATAAGTTATCCTGCCTGGATCAAATTTTTTTGATTCCAACAGACTCTTCAATAGTTCGCCACCTTTCTTAACAATAAAATCTCCCAATAATTTTGTGTCCTGTTTTATTGCAAATACAGATTCTCCGGTCCATATATCCTGATCAAGATCGCTCCATCCTATAAATTCGCCTGATGCGTCTTTGATGGCCCCGGCATACATGCACGCGGGCAGCTCGTGCGCGAATGATCGTTGTTCAACCCATTCGATCTTAAGCGATAGTCCTGTTGGGTTTGGCATGTCTTGTAAAAGGGCGGCGCTCGCTCCATCCGATAGCATGAAGCGCAAAAAATCTTTCTCAAATGCGATGATGCCGTCGCCTTCGAGCTGGGCAACTTTTGCCCCTTCTTCTTTGAAGTACTTGGCCAACATCCAGATGGAAAACCGCTCAGATCCGGTGCAAACGGCGTTAGATGCGGTGCCCGAGAGTATGGACAAAAAGCCGAATTTCAAGGCTTGTATTCCAGCGCTACAGGCGCCTGTCGTCGAATTGATCTCCACAGCGCGGCCACCTAGCGCCCCATGTACCATAGCAGCATGCGCTGGCAGAAGCTGGTCGGGCGTTGTTGTCCCGCATGATAAGACCTCAATATCTTCGAGTCGAAAATTTTTATCAAATAGCTTTTCAACGGCCAGCTTGGTTAATTCAGTGTTCGTATGCGTCGGGTTTCCCTCTTTATCCGATGCGTAGTAACGGGTCTTGATCTGGTTGTTTCGTAGAATCAGTGGTTTGGCCTTCGACGCTTGGTTGTTGATCTTACCTAAGATATTCTCCATTTCATCATTTGACACAGGATCGTTAGGTAAGAAACTCGCCAATTTCGTAATGTATACACTCCTATTCATTCGCTGCTATAAGTTTGCGTCTTTTTTGGCCCATTTTTAGTAGGCAATTTGAGCTCGAAAGTACTTCTTTCCTTTAAGAATTAAAAAAAATTAAAGCCATTTTGGCCCCCTGCTAAGGTAGGTTGTTTTCTGCTTGCACCACCGATTCTTGGGTACATACAAACAATTGCGCGTTACAAAAAATTTCGTGAGGATAATGCTTTTTCAACTTCAACATGATTGCACTAGTTGCGTAATGAGTTTTGTTTAAAATATTCTACATCTTGAATTAACTCCTTGCGCTTGACCAAAAGCAAAATTCTTGAAACGATCCACAATAAGGGAGATAAAATAAATATTGCTGCCGGGAGCAAATACATGAATATATAGACTCTGATTTTTCTCCCTGTCGAATGTAAAGATCCGCCTGAGGCAATAAATTTTGACCAGACGGAGAACGCTTTCTGTCCTCTCCGTTCTAACAACACGAGATTCGGTTTGATATCTATAGCACCAGCGTCATTTAATTTTGTCTGAAGGTTTGAAAAATCTGCCTCGTCGATAGCTTTGTTGATGATTTCGCCATAGACCTGCGTATTCTCCACATCAGTTTCCGAAACTCCCGCTGCAGGAAAGAACCAGAATGGTTTTCTATTTCCCGTAAACATCCAACGGAGAATAGTGATGAGGCTTGTGAGATTGGGTGAACGATCAATCAGCGCAATATGCCCGATGAGACTGGCGCCAACTTCTTTTAACCTTCCTTTTACTTTTTCCTGTGCCCCTAACCACATGTTCCTGCATCCAAGCACCGTGATCACAGGTCTGTTCGCAAGGATCTTTCTACTATCCTCGGTCTGAAGAAACGAGCTGACGGGACGTGAAGGCGTTAGGAACCACGGCTGGTATCCCAGGATGATCAAATCATAACCGTTGGTTGCCCTTGTGGATACACTTCTGATTTTTTGACGTTTGTGAAAAAAGACCTCTGGAAATGCATTGAAGAACTCGTATGATGTCCATGGAAAGGGAAACTTTTCCTCAGGCTCAATTTCTTCAAAATGAATAGTATGCCCAGCATGAATCAGTGGTTTTGCCAATGACTGCAGAATTGACAACAGCTGACCCGACTGGGTGTAGTACAGAATGAGGATTCTTTTCATTTGGAGTTCTTCCAACTAAGGCGCAAAGTAAAAGTTTTTTTACCGCATTCTTTTTAATACTGGCCTGGGGTGTACCTTAATTTCAGCTAAAAGGGATTTTCAATCTCGCGATTCTTCCTGCATTCCAACTTTAAGTTCAAGTGCAAACGATTTTCTACGTATTTAAATCCATTACGTAAATATTTTACGTATTTATACGTATTTAATTCTTAGTAATTACTTACTTTTATTACGTAAATAAACGTAGTATTAAAAAGTCATTGTTTACATGAAAGCCACCAAAATTAGCTTGCTTGAATTCAAGTCTGTTCCAATGCGGACCTTTCACATTACCTGGATCACATTTTTCATTTGTTTTTTCGGTTGGTTTGGCATCGCACCTCTTATGCCCGTGGTTCGCGAGGACCTGAGCTTGACGAAAGGGCAGATCGGAAACATCATTATTGCCTCAGTTGCCATAACAATTTTTGCTCGTTTGTTTTTTGGGTGGCTTTGCGACAGAATCGGTCCGCGTATCTCCTACACAATACTGTTGTTGGTAGGATCGTTGCCCGTGATGTTTATTGGCTTAAGTAATAGTTACGAGACGTTTCTTTTGTTTCGCTTAGCTATCGGAGCGATCGGCGCATCCTTTGTCATCACACAGTATCACACTTCGGTGATGTTTGCTCCAAACGTAGTTGGAACCGCAAATGCCACTGCGGCCGGATGGGGAAATATGGGCGGGGGAGTTACGCTCATGATAATGCCACTTGTTTTTGCTGCCTTTGTTGGACTAGGCTATGTAAACGAGCAGGCCTGGCGCTATAGTATGGTGTTACCAGGGATGGCGTTGTTTGTTATGGGACTTGTCTATTATTTCTACACCCAGGACACTGCTGATGGTAACTTCAAAGAAAAGCATAAGAACAATCTTGCACGCAAGTCTGGGAACTCCAAAGGCAACATCTTAAGCGCATGCAAAGATTATCGCGTGTGGGTACTATTTCTGGCATACGGTGCCTGCTTCGGCATTGAAATCACAATTGATAATATCGCTACTCTTTATTTTGTAGACAACTTTGGCCTGGGTCTGAAGGAAGCCGGAATCATTGCGGGCACATTTGGAATGATGAATATTTTCGCTCGTGCCCTGGGTGGAATCTTTGGTGACAACGCAGGAAAGAAATGGGGACTTAGAGGCCGTGTTATCGTGCTTGGAGTGTTCCTTTTGCTGGAGGGACTGGGCATCATTCTTTTTTCAGCTATGGACACGCTTACATGGGCGATTGTAACGATGCTTGTTTTTGCACTTTTCCTTAAGATGTCTAACGGGGCGACCTATTCGGTGGTTCCCTTTATTAACCACAAGGCTATGGGCGTTGTGTCGGGAATAGTCGGCGCAGGAGGAAATGTGGGAGCAGTTCTGGCCGGATTTCTCTTCACCTCGGAGTCAATAACATATCGTGAAAGTCTGTTCACCATCGGAATTGCAGTTACCCTGGTCTCGTTTGTCGCACTCACTTTGGTTTTCTATAGCAATACCAGGGCTGAATCGATCAATCTTAAAGATAAGACGAAGTCTGTGGTCAACAACCCTGTATTAGAAGAAGCATTGGTTTAACCCTTCAAAAACGACATACATCAGGCAGCATGAAAAATTAGGATACCTCCCCGGAAAGAGTTACCAGGTAACATCTCCAAAAAAAGTCCCCTTTCAGAACCACGAATTCTTCCAGGGGACGATCATTTAGTTGTGACACTAAACCTTAAAAATATGAATAAGAAAGTTTACATTCCAATTTTCATTTTCAGTTTTTGTCTGGGCACTCTACAAAAAGCTTTTGCCCAGTTTACATTAAGCGCTGAAATACGCCCTAGAGCCGAGTACCGCGATGGTTTTAAAAGACCTCTTGAGAGTGGGTCAGACCCTGCCTTTTTTGTCGAACAGCGTACACGGTTAAATACGACTTTTTCTTCAGAAAAAATTGACATCTTCATCTCCCTTCAAGACGTTAGAAACTGGGGATCAACAACTCAGGTTTATAAGTCAGATCCATCCCTTCAAAATATTTATGCAGCGTGGGCTGCTTACAAATTCAATCCGAGACACTCCATAGTGCTGGGCAGAATGGAGCTGGATTACGACAATGTCCGCATTTTAGGAAATCTTGATTGGGCCGCTCAAGGACGGTCACATGATCTTATCAAATACGAGTTTAAAAGTGAGAAGTCAAAACTTCATCTGGGCGTTGCTTTCAATCAGGATTATTCAACTCCCGAACCTGTTAAATTTTCTAGCACGTATTACAGCGTATTGAATAACTATAAAACCATGCAATACGGATGGTATCACAGAGATTGGGAAAATGCTGGATTATCGGTACTGTTTATTAACAATGGAGCGTCCGCCAGTCAGTCAGTCAATGGTGTTACCGTGGCTGACTCCTCGATCCATTTCTCTCAAACTCTTGGATTTTACGGTACAAAAAAATTGGGTGGTGCAGCTCTGGAATATGATGCGTATTATCAGTTCGGCAAGAATCCAGCTGGTAAAACCTTGAATGCATATATGCTTGCCGCCAACATTACTTTTTGGAAAGCGAAGCCAAATAATCTCTCTTTTGGCGTAGAGTATCTTACAGGTGATAAGTCATCCAGCGTCGATAAAGATGAAGCATTCAATCCTTTGTACGGTACTCACCATAAGTTCTATGGATATATGGACTATTTCTATGTCGGCAATGCGCATCAGAACAAAGGACTGATCGATGGATTTGTAAAATCGAAGTTCAAGACGGGCGCTAAATCGTCGTTGTTGGCACACGTGCACGAATTCTTGTCGCAATCCAAGATCATGAATGGTGATAATACTGAGATGTCGGCCAGGCTAGGGACTGAAATTGATCTTGTCTATGTACTAAATATTGCGCCTGGTGTAATACTAAACGCAGGCTACTCGCATATGTTTTATACCAATTCACTGGAATCTATTAAAGGGGTTTCGGATCCCAAAGGGAGTGCTTCCTGGGCTTGGGCAATGATAAGCTTTAAGCCAACCCTTTTCACCACAAAACCTGCACCAGTCAACTAGGAATTAAAAAATACATCGCCATGATATTCAAAAACTATAAATATAAAACATTGCTTGTATCTGCTCTGCTTGTGATAAGCTTCTTGCTAGATTCTTGCGGAAGTAAAAATTCATCTCCTGTACCGGAGGCCACAGCAGCTGTTGACTCAGAATCAAAAGGGTTGGAAAAGCCAGAGGTTACCTTGGGTTTCATAAAGCTTACCGACATGGCACCGCTCGCCATCGCCAAGGAGAAGGGATTTTTCGAAGACGAAGGATTGTATGTGAAACTGGAAGCGCAAGCCAACTGGAAGGTATTGCTTGACCGGGTGATTTCAGGAGAACTTGACGGTGCCCACATGCTAGCCGGCCAACCAATTGGAGCTACTATAGGATTTGGAACTCAGGCAGAGGTAGTAACTCCCCTGAGTATGGATCTCAATGGCAACGGTATTACTGTTTCCAATGAAGTCTGGAAAATAATGAAAAAAAATATTCAGGTAGAGAACGGAAAGCCAGTCCACCCGATCAAAGCTGATGCTCTTAAACCTGTTATTGAAGAATTCAAACGTGCTGGCAAACAGTTTAAAATGGGAATGGTCTTCCCAGTTTCAACACATAATTATGAGCTTCGATATTGGCTTGCAGCCGCTGGAATTTCCCCGGGCTATTATACTACAACGGATATTACAGGTACTACGAACGCGGATGTTTTGCTTTCTGTTACACCTCCACCTCAGATGCCGGCAACACTGGAGGCAGGAACGATACACGGATACTGTGTAGGCGAACCGTGGAATCAACAAGCTGTCTTTAAAGGCATAGGCGTACCAGTATCCACAGACTATGAGATCTGGAAAAATAATCCAGAAAAAGTTTTTGGTGTAAGTAAATCCTGGGCGGATAAGAATGCTAACACCCTAGTTGCGATTACAAAAGCATTGATTCGCGCTTGCAAATGGTTAGATGAAAATGGGACTGCAAATCGCAAAGAAGCCGTGGAAATCCTAGCTCGACCCGAATATGTCGGGGCCGATGCAGACGTGATTGCGAATAGCATGACCGGTACTTTTGAATATGAAAAAGGGGACAAGCGTTCGTTGCCTGATTTCAATGTGTTCTTCAGGTATCATGCCACATATCCTTATTATAGTGATTGTGTCTGGTATCTCTCGCAAATGAGAAGATGGGGACAAATCACAGAGTCAAAAGACAATGCTTGGTACGCTGACACAGCGAAAAAAATCTACTTGCCTGACATTTGGTTAAAAGCCGCTAATGCTTTACTAAAAGAAGGACGCCTGACACAAGAAGAAGTGCCCGTTACTGATGGCTATAAAGAACCAACAGCCGAGTTTATAGATGGAATTGAATATGATGGAAAAGACCCTGCCGGATACGTCAACAAATTCAAAGTGGGTTTAAAAGATGGCGTTCAATAATTTAATAGCCGGCTATTCTGGTCTATGGATGACATGAGGTATTAACATTAAAAAAAAATTATGAAAGCAGTGGCAATCAAGTTTCTAAATATTACCGGAATGAGATGGGGTATACCATTGGTCAAACTTTTTTCAGGTGAGCAGGTCTTGCAACAATTGAAGGAGATTGGCAAAACGATTGTGGCCCCGATTCTGGCAATTATAGGTTTTCTGTTAATATGGTCTTTTTTCGCTAGCCAGATCACAACCAGTCTAGGACGATTACCAGGGCCGGTAGCGGTGTGGCAGCAGGCACAGTCGCTTTGGCAAGAACATTTAGTCGAAAGAAAAAAGGCTGATGAGTTTTATGCGCGGCAAGAAGACCGGAACGCGAAACGACGGGCTGAAAACCCGGGCGCGAAAATCAGCACCGTGGAATTTACTGGCAAACCTACTTACATTGATCAGATTATTACGAGCCTCAAAACTGTATTCATGGGATTTACCATTGCTTCGCTAATTGCTTTACCAATTGGTGTCATATGTGGTTTAAGTAAAACAGTGATGAAAGCTTTCAATCCATTGATTCAGATATTCAAACCGGTTTCTCCATTGGCATGGTTGCCCATTGTTACAATGATCGTGAGTGCTGTATATGTAACTAACAATGGATTCTTTGCCAAGTCATTTATCATCTCTGCGATTACAGTTTCCTTGTGTTCACTATGGGCTACGTTGATTAACACCGCATTAGGTGTTTCGTCTGTAAATATTGATTATATCAATGTTGCTAAAGTTCTTCAGCTGTCCCCGACCAAGAAAACTTTTAAAATTCTCTTGCCAGCCACATTGCCACTCATCTTTACAGGACTTCGGATTTCATTAGGTGTAGGGTGGATGGTACTCATCGCTTCTGAGATGCTGGCTCAAAATCCGGGACTTGGAAAATTTATATGGGATGAATTTCAGAATGGAAGTAGTCATTCGCTTGCTAGGATCATGGTTGCCGTTTTTACTATCGGTATAATTGGGTTTATCCTTGACCGGGTGATGGTGGAATTGCAGAAGCTGGTAAGTTTTGAAAAAGCATCGCTATAAGAAGAACTATTATGTCGCTTGAACTGATCAATGTTTCAAAAGGATTTGGCGAAGGGAAATCGAGAACGGATGTTCTTGATAACATTAATCTAAAAATTAATGTAGGAGAGATTGTAGCTATCGTAGGATTTACGGGAAGTGGAAAAACTACCCTGGTAAAACTTATGGCGGGCCTACTCGTACCGGATCGCGGCAATGTGTTTTTTAAAGGGGAGGTTGTAAACGGTCCTGGTAAAGAAAGAGGTGTTGTGTTTCAAAATTATTCCCTGCTGCCCTGGTTTACCGTATTTCAGAATGTAATGCTGGCGGTGAATGAGGTGTATCCGCAATGGTCCAAGGAACAACGATGTGACCATGCAAAAAAATATATCGAGATGGTAAACCTCGGATCAGCGCTCAACAAACGTCCAGCTGAACTTTCGGGTGGCATGCGCCAGCGTGTATCGGTGGCGCGTGCTCTATCAATGAATCCGGAAATGTTGTTATTGGACGAACCACTCAGTGCGCTGGATGCTATTACGCGGGGAATACTTCAGCAGGAAATTGTAAATATTCTAGGAAACGATAAAACTACGGCCCTGCTCATTACAAATGACGTGGACGAAGGAATCCTCATGGCCGATAGAATTATTCCGCTCAATCCAGGTTTGAAAGCCACACTGGGCCCGGAATTTAAAATTAATATCGAGAGACCTCGTGATAAGACTGCGCTGAATGATAATGCAAACTTTATCAAAGTCAGAAATGAGATTATCGAATATCTCATGGATATGGGTGGGGAGGCGAACCCTCAAAAAACTAACTCATACGACCTGCCGGAGATTTCTCCCGTAATGCCCCAGTCATTTTTTAGTAAGAAAACTACCAAAGCTGCCTAACGATCCATAAAAACATAGAATTCATGATAATGAGTGAAGTTATAGCAATGCAGGAGCCTGAAGAGAAAACGATATCGGAAAAAATAATGCTCGATATTCGGAATCTTACCAAAATTTATCCAGTACGCGGCGGTGATTATACTGTATTGGAGAATTTGCAGCTTAATATTTTGAAAGAAGAATTCATTTCTATCATCGGCCATTCAGGGTGCGGTAAGTCGACGCTGTTGACAATGATTGCTGGATTGAATTGTATTTCAGGAGGTCAAATCTTATTGGATGGAATTCCTATCACAAAACCTGGCCCCGATCGCGGTGTTGTTTTTCAGTCCCCAAGTTTGTTTCCATGGATGACAGCCATGGAAAATGTTTTACTCGGCGTCGAGCAGGTATTCCCCCATGCAACTAAAAATGACCGTATAAATATTTGCAAATATTATCTTGATAAGGTAGGATTGGAAAATGCCTTTCATAAAAAGGCCTCCGAGCTTTCTCAGGGAATGCAACAGCGTGTAGGCATAGCGAGAGCTTTTGCCTTAAAGCCAAAGATCTTGTTGCTGGACGAGCCATTTGGAATGTTGGATTCTCTCACGCGGGCTGAACTTCAGAATGTTTTACTGGAAGTTTGGAACAAAGAGAAAATTACAGCGATAATGATTACGCACGATGTGGATGAGTCGATTTTCCTGGCGGATCGTGTGATTATGATGACTTCTGGACCTAAAGCTCAGATTGGGGACGTTCTCAAGATACCTTTTGAAAGACCGCGTATCCGAAAAGAAGTTATTGAGCATTCTGATTACTACCATTACAGGAGGCACCTGATTAACTTCCTGGAACATTGAGAATGCTATCGAATGGATTAAGAAGCTAGACTACTGCGCAAATAACGTGATAAGTACAAAAAGAGGTCCGGAGAATACTTTCAAGACGACATGTTCCTATTGTGGAGTAGGATGTGGCATTGTCGTCAGGAAAGACAGAAAAAACAATCTGGTTATCGAGGGAGATAAGGATCATCCTGCAAACCGAGGCATGCTCTGTTCAAAAGGCATGAACTTGCATTATGCTATGCAGGACACCAGCGATAGACTGTTATATCCGGAAATGCGTTGGAGCAAGAGCCATCCACTTCAGCGCGTAAGTTGGGATGCAGCCATCGAGCGGAGTGCTGCAGTATTCAGATCCATCATTAAGAATTACGGACCCGATTCAGTAGGTTTCTATGTGTCGGGTCAATGTCTGACCGAAGAGTACTATGTCGCCAATAAGCTTGTAAAGGGTTTCATTGGCACAAACAACATCGATACGAACTCGCGATTGTGTATGAGCAGTGCCGTCGCCGGGTACGCCAATATGCTGGGTGAAGATGCGGTGCCAGTTTCTTATGACGATATTGAGATTGCCGACTGTCTCCTGATTGCCGGCGCTAATCCTGCGTGGTGCCACCCTATTTTGTTCAGGAGAATTGAAGAAAGAAAACAAAAGTGTCCCGATGTAAAAATTATCGTGGTAGATCCCCGGAAAACTCAAAGTTGTTCCCTGGCCGATCTGCATCTGCAGATCACACCAGGCACGGATATTTATGCATATAATGCTATTGCCCGTGTGCTTATTGAAGATGGTGACGTGGACTATGATTTTATCGCCAGGCATACGGAGGAATTTGAAAAATACCGGGACTCAGTCTTTAAAGTTTCAGTGGAAGAGGCAGCCGTGCTGTGCGACGTGCCGGTTGACCAGATCAGGATCGCGGCGAGCTACATCGCAGAGTCGAAAGGATTCCTGACGTTGTGGGCCATGGGTCTTAACCAAAGCGTTATCGGTGTTAATAAAAATTTTGCGCTGATCAGTCTTAACCTCATCACGGGTCATATCGGGAGGCCCGGATCAGGTCCATTTTCACTAACGGGACAGCCAAACGCAATGGGTGGCCGGGAGGTAGGAGGACTGTCAACCATGCTCGCGGCACACCGGAGCATAGCGAATGCAGGTCACAGGAAAGAAGTCGCTGAATTTTGGGGTGTACCCCAGATATCAGAAAAGCCCGGCCTTACCGCAACGCAAATGATTGAAGCCTTGGAACGAGGCGATCTCAAGGCCGTGTGGATCGTTTGTACAAACCCGCTTGTGAGTTTGCCCGATGCGAGGAGGGCAGAAGCTGCCTTGAGAAACGCAAAGTTTGTCGTCGTTCAGGAAATTTCCCGAAATTCTGATACACTGCAATTTGCAGACGTTATTCTGCCTGCGGCAGGACATTTTGAAAAGGAAGGGACCATGACAAATTCCGACCGCAGGATCAGTCATTTAAGCAAAATTGTTGATGCACCAGGGGAAGCGTTGGCAGATAGCGAGATACTTTGTCGTTTCGCCCGCGCCATGGGATTTTCAGGATTTGATTATAGCGGATCCGCTGAGATCTACGCGGAACATTGCGCACTGACGAAAAACACAAATATCGATATTAGTGGTCTTTCATACGAAAGGTTAACCACCCAAGGAACGTTTCAATGGCCGGTACCGTCGCCGGAGCACCCCGGCACGAAGCGTTTGTTTACGGATCATCAGTTTTATACGCCGACAAGAAAAGCAAGATTTTTTCCATTGGATAATCCTGCGAATCTTTCGGAACCCGTTACCGAGAAATTTCCTTTAGTTCTCACAACGGGACGTATACGCGATCAATGGCATACGATGACGAAAACCGGCAAGGTAAACAAACTTCGTCAGCATATAGACAAGCCGTATGTGGAGATACATCCCGAAGACGCCTATTTAAGAAATGTAAAGCACGGCGATGTCGTTGTCATTGAGAGTGCCCGCGGGGAAGTTCGCGTGTGCGCCAAAGTTACAGAAGATATTAAACGTGGAGTAGTTTTTTTGCCTATGCATTGGGGAAAAATACTTGGACAGGATTTTGCGCGAGCGAACAATCTTACCAGTGCCTTGGTAGATCCCATCTCCAAGGAACCTGATTTTAAATTCTCAGCGGTTCAGTTAAGAAAATACAAAAAGCCTGTTGAAAAAATCATCATTGCAGGGGCGGGAGCGGCGTCTTATCGTTTCCTATGTACGTATCGCACGCTAAATCTCACGGACGAGATTCAGGTTTTTTCAAAGGAGAAGTACCCATTCTATAACAGGGTCTTGCTTCCCGAGTATGTAAATGATAAGCTGTCATGGGATAAGTTGCAAAAGTTTCAGGCGGGGGAATTTGAATCCCTACACGTTAAGCTAAACCTCGAAACAGAAATCGTCGAGATCAACAGGAGCGAAAAGTATGTAGTTGACAAACAAAAGAATCGGCATTATTATGACAAATTGATTCTGGCGACAGGCACGCGTGCCCATATTCCTAAGGATGCTCCTGTCAATTTGCCTGGCATATTTACCATGCGCACGCGCCAGGATGCCGACACACTAAAAAACTTTCTGGAGCCCAAGGGTCATGTTCTCATTATTGGCGGTGGACTTTTGGGATTGGAATTGGCAGCCTCCCTAAGTGATATCGATGTGAATGTTTCCATTTTACAATTGGGAAGCAGACTGATGGAACGTCAAATCGATAATCTTGCCGGTGAACTCCTTATTGATTTCATCGAAGAAAAAAATATTACCGTGTATATGAATGATCAGGTACAGGTCGTGGAGCCTGCTCACCAGAAAGGAAAGTTGAGAGCCAAGCTGAGAAGCGGGAAAATATTGCAGGCGGATGCCGTTGTCTATGCGGTGGGCACACGTCCAAACATAGAGTTTGCCGTGGAATCCGGTCTGGAAGCTGCTCAAGGCATCATCGTGAACGACTACATGCAGACCAGCGATCCAGATGTTTTTGCAATTGGCGAAATTGCGGAACACTGCGGAAAAATGATGGGGATAACAGCTGCCGCTGAAAAACAAGCTGATGTCCTAGCCAAC